>RFNU01000033.1 GCA_009927065.1 bacterium
ATACGAAGGGTTTACTAGAGATGTAATATTTGACACTACTAATTTAACTAAAAAAAATAGCGGATCCGGTGCAAATGATTTCTCTAGTATAAACAAGTTAACAAAAGAGGCAGTGACACGCGATAGTGGAGACGGATATTCCGTCATATTAACCGGTTTTTTTACACCCAATAAAACAGGCAATTGGACAGTTGCGGGAGCTGTCGATGACAATTGTTATATATGGATCGGCGATTCAGCAAAAAAAAATTGGAATTCGTCCAATGCATGGTTCACTTACGATTTGGAAAAAGATAGATCCTATTATATTAACAACAATCAATTAAAATACTCAAATACTATCATATTAGTCGCAAATTATTCGTACCCTATCCGAATACAAATGAGTCAAGATGCAGGACCATTCGATGTTTCCATTCAATGGATACCTCCAAACAATAAACCCACATCGATCCTTTCACAATTGTCATCTGTATCGAACTCACCCAGTGGCGAGTTACAAATCGGTCTAATATGGAAGGCGTATAAAGGGTTTTTCAATAATAATTTAAAATATTCGACTTTATCAAATGTGGAATTAATTTCAAACGGTATCACATCAAACACCTCTGATTTATCTACGATTACAGGTGGTAAAATAGTAGGAGACATAACAATTACTAGCGATAAAAATTCTTCATTTCCAACTGGATTTTCTATCACAAACCCGACAACCTATGATAATTTTACTTTAGAATTAACTGGCTATTTTTACACAAAATCGTCGCAGAAAGATGTTCTCCAAACATGGAGTTTCTTTTTAGGGTCAGATGATGGTAGTTATCTCTGGATAGGCGAAAAGGCGGAATCTGATTGGTCATTGACGAATGTAGATATAGATAATGGTCCACCCACTCACGGATTTAATACACAAACCGTCGATCTCAATTTAATGTCAAATACCTATTATTACATACGAATATTATATGGCAATGCACAAGGCGACTATAATTTAAGGTTTGGATGGAAATCACCATCCGGAAATTGGACATCCAATGGTAATGGATTTTTGTATTCTGGAAAACCAGTGGATACTGTGGATACTGATAAAAAATATACAACTGCTGTGATTCCTTATATGACACCTAGTAACAATTATTCTAGCGTCTCATAATAGAGAGGGGTCGGAGATGCGAAGCATCGGAGCCCCCGACGCCCCGACGCCCCGACGCAAAATGTTATATTATATTATAATGGCTTTAAAGAAATATAATATAACTTTTATTATTATTTTAGTACTAATTATAGTATTTTTATGGTGGTTCTCATTTACTAAAAACACATATGATTATTATAACATAAACCAACGCACTTTAATAGAAGGCGCAGCAACTGACATTTTGGGATCATATAATATTAATACGGAATTTAATGCAACACCAAATTTACTATTATTAGATAATATAAAGTTACAAAAACATTGGGGACTTTCATTTACTATTAAGATAAATAGTATAAAAGACGATTGGCAACAAATCATCGGAATCACGCCGGACAAAAATGGCGCAGATAAAAGATTCTTTATGGCATCTTTATGTCCCAATTCAAATAATTTGTTTTTGAGAACAGCTACCGTATCAAGTTGGGATGAAAACATTATTTCATGCGAAGAAAATATAGGTGTCCCTATTGGGCAAGATATTCGTATTGATGTGATTGCCACCATAAATCAATCCGATCAAAATATTGCCGTTTATACGACAAATTTGAAATCCAATGAGAACCCAAGACAAATTAAAAATATAAATATAGATTTGCCCAATTATTCGACCGCTCAAGGTACAAATAAATTGTACGCATACACTAGTTATAAAAATAACACTAATACAATAGACGGTATAATTAGAAATGTTGTATTTGTTTCTAGTACAAATAATCAGATTGAATTGGCCGATTTAAGAAATGCGATTAATAAATTGGCTTCAGGAGAATATATACAACCATTTACGACAATGACTCCAGTGGAACTTAGTTCCTCCACCAATCCGCCCATTGTTCCAGGGCTAATATCGGATGAGCTTCCCAAAGTATGGTTAGGCGGATCTCAACAACCACCGCGCCAACAGTCAGATGGTCTATTGGACAACAAATCCGGGCTGCAATTTTCATATATAAGTCCTTATGCGGCGGTGGCGGGAGTCACAAAAGAGGGATTGACGAATATAGGTGGGTTGGGTAATAAAACTACTTCGGATATATCAAGTAGTAGTATACAAAATGCATCAGGTTATACACCTATTGTGGATGACAATAATAACCCTATATGTGCAAAATCTATTGTTCAATCCACAGATCTAAGTAATAATTTAAATTATATTAGGCAATATGGGTATAATTATCCATTAGAATTTGGTAGCAATGGTGCTACAAAATCAGTACCTATTTGTAGTCCAGACGACTTATATTTAATACAAAAACAAATATTGAAAAAGTTGAATAAATTCAATCAAGAATACACAAATTTAATGACTTATGCGTATAATACAAAACATGATGTTAGAGGGGATGATGTCTCAAAGTTATCATATGTAAAAGAAGAATATGATGCTAATATAGATCCAACTAATAACAATATCGATACAAAAATAAACGATAAATACTCTAGATATGTATCAAACTCTGATAACGATTATTATGTAAATTTAAACGGCACAAGTGGATTAACATCCTATAATGATCTTGTTACCAGTTTAACCACATACAACAATTTATTATTTGCAAATAAAACATATTATTCAGACCCAGAAGATCCAAGTAATAATCGAACAAGGTTGAGTAATATCGACCCAGAAATATTAGGAAATATGCATCAAAACATTATCAAAGAACGAAGTGACTTAGATGCAAAATTATTTGAATTGAACAATATACAAAATTCAATTGCAGGAGAATCCAAAATCACAATGGATAGTAGTGTATATGTAACTATTTTAATGACAACTTTAGCAACATCCATATTATATTATGTATTTACTCAATAAGGTTGCTCACCGCCACCGATTATAACAAACTTCCCATTTCCGGACGCATCGACAGGATTTGGGATATTATCATACTATAGTTTATATCATTATTATAATTATAGTATATACAAATGGCTAGTAGTGCTTATATAACCAATGCAACAAATGATTCAACAAAAATTCAACAATCTTATGATAATGCAGAAGAATACTTCAATGACATATATTCAAATTTAAAATATAAAGAATTTTCAGTATTTTCAACAAATGCGCTTCCAAGAATAGCTGATGTAGGATGTATATGTAATTCCGAAGTTTCCAGTTTTAAATTTGATGTAGAGCGTTATTGGGACAAAGATTCTATAGAAATGTCCATACAAAACTCAAATAAAATGTCCAATGATTTAGAATGGGAAGATAAGAGCAATTTACATAATACGAATGGTCCTATAAAATTGTCACCGGGAATGGTTACACTATTCAAAGATGCCAGTAATTATATAAAAGACGATGTCAATTATTTCGACGATGTGACAAATCAGGCAAAACCCGTTGCAGAATTCAATAAATATAATACATCGGTTGGTGGCAACGGTACCGCGGTCGATATATTTGGGTATTTTAATCCAGATACCACGGGAAATTGGAAATTTTCCATTCCGACTTCTAACAAAGATGTGGAAATATATACCTATCTTTGGATGGGCAATTCCGCATTATACGAATATACTGCTGCAAATGCAAATATAAATAGCGATACGCCCGCCGAAGTAAATGAAACCGTGAGTGCGACATTTAAATTAGCCAAGAATGATTATATTCCTTTTCGCATCCAAATAATCTCCAAAAATGTGAAATTTGGAAGTCAACAACAAATCCCCATGTTTATTGTTACTCCGCCAAGTGATTCGCCAGCAAATGGTGTTATTACCAAAAATACGACAAACGGCTGGAATTATTTTGTCACATTTACAAATGGCGGCGCCATATATTACAAAAAATTGTTGTATTTCGGTTTAGTAAAATCGCCCAATGATACTGATAAATATAATTGTTTTCTCATTTCTACAACCCCGACCAATGCAAATTATATCCGGAACTATAAACAAAACCCAAAACTTCAATATATAAAAACGGAAATTCCGAATCCAATCATGACCGGGAGAGGTAATCCTTTTTCAGTACTAGAAGGCGACGAATTGAACTTATTTTTAGGCGATGGAATTAATATTCGTATTACAAAAGCTATATTTGGTATGCCGGAAGCCATCTATAATCATATTACTTATAGTACAAAAAATGTACCCAAAGAAAAAATGATTCCAAAGACGACAAAAACCAATATTTTAGGATTCAATGACAAGTTTTTAAATACCAGATCATTTACTATGACGGCACAAAGTCACAAAGCTTGGGTAAATACTCCGACACAAGTGGCAAACCAGGCGATACCTATAAATCAACAAATTGATGTAACCGAAAAATTAAACAGTTTGATACAAAGCGGCGGAACACAACTTAAAATAAATAGCGGGTCTCAAAATTTTACCAATCTTTTTGTTAACCCTATTGCCGATCCCATAAATGATCCAAATGGTTCTCCAAAAGTGCGCAAAACATTATTTATTGAATATATGTATACAGTAAATGAATCTGCTATAACAGATAAATACCTAGGATTAGACGCGCAAACTGGCGCTATTACTATAACCGCTGTATATAATGGAAATAATCAAATTACTGCGCCATTACTAATGGATAAAGTCCCTTCATGTTCTGGCGACAATTGTGGGTCATATTCAATGAAATTGACGAATAATTGCCGGTTGTCGGTGATGAATGCCAATAATACAGAAGTCGGGTATCTCGATTTGAAACGATTTATAAGTACTAACAACCCCACCTTCAAAATAGAAGATTGCCAAATTAATAATATATGGTTAAAAGACGCATCTATCACAAATTTTATTCCAGCTGGGTCAAATACCTCAACAGTAAATGGGAAAAAAATAAAATCATTGAATGGGCGTTTCAAGATCGGATACGAGAACTGGAAACTCACACTTACACATTGTATTATTCCATATACAAAACATCCGAATGGAATGTGCTATACTACCAATTTAAATGTGCAGAATAATTCACAAATATATTATTTATATCGTATCAATTCAATCGGTGTATTTGGTCGCAAATTCTTAGAAGAAACGAGCAAAACTACTGGAAAGACAATTATGCATTATCTGCCAAATACCCACAGTGATATTTTAACACTACAAGATGCTGCGAACTTTTTTAAACCGGCAAATGCGCCGGCATATCCATTATTTAAAGACGGTTCTCTTAGTTTCAGTTCAAAATATAAATCAGATACAACTAGTGCAAAAACATCTGAGGCTTGTGCAAATCAATGTAAAGGAGACACAAATTGTGAACACTTTTTCTTTTTAAAAAATAATAATGGAAATACTAGTTGTTATACCGATATCGCGTCTGATGCAAATCCGGCGTTTACTACAAATAATTCCAATCCAGATATTACATCTTCGGATCTTTACAAGAAACAGTATAATATTAAAACTACCTGTGATTATAATAATGCATATGATATAGGAAAAATACAAGATAAGCAACCATTACAAAGTATAGGTTATACAAGAAATCCATTCGAGATTGACTATCGAAATCCAGATCCCCATGTCAATAATACTTATTTTTGTAGTTTAGATGTATATAATACCGCAAATAA
>RFNU01000193.1 GCA_009927065.1 bacterium
CTATCGGGATCGCGAATTGAAACTTTTTTCATTTTTTATAATAAAACTTCTTTGAATTTTTATTATAGATTTATTTACAAAATAAATGCGTAAAGAGAGTTTAGACAGAGGAGAAATGACAGTGCCCATACATAATGCAGGGCACTGAAAGAAAATTAACGTTTGGAGAATTGGACTTTACGACGTGCTTTACCACGACAACCAATTTTGCTACGTTCTTTCTTACGAGCATCTGTGCGACAGTCATCACTCAGAGCTGGTTTATAGGAAGGATCGATAACCACAAGAGCTTTAGCAATAGCAAGATGAGCAGCTTCAAGCTGAGATTTTAATCCACCGCCCTTAACTGTAATAGTGATATTAAACTTATCAGCTTTTCCAATTTTAACAAGAGGAGCTAATAAGAATTCAGTAGCATTGTAAGCTTGAACTGTTTCAAAGTATTCGCTAGGAAGAAAATCTTTTTTGATAGTCGAAAGATCTTTACCTTGGCGCTTCATATTGAGCAAATCACGTTTGTTGTATGAACAACGCACATTGACTTTACCTGTACCGGCACTAATATAGGCGTTAGCTACTGAAGCTTTACGACTACCATGTTGAGCTGCTAATGTAGGATTGTTCATCTTAGACTCCTTGTGGCTCTAAAAGCTGAGGTTGTTGTGATTGATGTGGATGCTCTGAACCTGTATAGATATAGAGGTTTTTAAGCATTGCACGGCCACGAGGACCACGTGGCAACATTCCTCTTACTGCTAATTTAATAATATCAGTTGGTTTTTTAGCCTGATATTCTTCAAAAGTAGGAGCTTTGATTCCACCTGGAAAGCCAGTGTGACGATAATAAATTTTTTGTTCTCTTTTATTACCTGTTACACCGATATGCTCAGCGTTAACAACAACAACTTTATCACCTGTAATTAAGTTCACATCATATAATGCTTTATGTTTACCTAAAAGAAGGTGAGCAATTTTTGTAGCAAGTCTACCTAAAATGGCATCTTGTGCATCAACCAAAATCCATTGCTGCGCAATGTCTTTGGGGCGAGGAGTATAGGTCTTCATTGATCCTCCAGAATCTGTCAGACAAAATTAATAATTAAGATTTTAGTAAGAAGGCTTAGTGGGATTGACAAATTATAAAAAAAAATACGAGAAAGAACAATCACCCAGACACTTTATTTTAAAAACTATGGAAGATTTTTTCAGGGATATTACACTGAGAGGGTGGACATCTAACTTATTTACAGGAGAAAATCATGAGTTCAACTACTACCAAGCCTTCAGCAAAAAAGTCTAAAACTATTTCGCTTCAAAAACCTATGACTAAAAATGAGATTTTATCAACGATTGCAGAGCAACTTGAGTTTAGAAAAACTGATGTTGCTGCAGTTGTCGAGAGTCTTGTTGAGCTTATTCATACACATTTAGGAAAAAAAGGCCCTGGAGTTTTCACTATGCCTGGCCTTCTTAAAATTGAAGTCGCTAAAAAAGCTGCAACAAAAGCTCGTAAAGGTGTCAATCCATTTAATGGTGAAGAAATAGTGATTGCGGCTAAACCTGCTTCACGCAAAGTTAAAATCAAGGCCTTAAAGCAATTGAAAGACATTGTTAACGCATAAGCTAAAAAACAAATTGCCTTTTTAGCACAAAAGGAATTTTTGTTTTCTTGTCTGCTTTAATTTTTCGCTTCAAAAGGTAAATCAGAATTGAGAAATAAAGCAGACAAGCTCCCATGATCATCATAAAACCCAAAAAAGAGAGCGCTCTTGTATTGAGCTGATAATAAAGCATGGCGCTTATATATGCTAATGACGTCGACCAAATGACGGAAAAAACCGCCCAAAAAGAACGGGACTCTCGCGCAATTGCTGTTGTGACGGATATGCAAGGGAAATAGAGTAAAACGAATATTAAATAACTAATAGCTGCATGCTGATTTGCGAATAATCCCTTTAAGGCATTGCTCGAAACAACTTCTTGGCTTGAAAAGGGCAAAAAGGAAATATTTTTAATGCCTGCATAGGCTTCTATGAGTTGATTCTTGCCAATAGTCATCAAATCTTGTTTTATCACTGTGTGAGGTGTCATGGGATCATTGAATGCCTCCAAAGTGCCAATAACTACTTCTTTTGCAAGCAACCCGCTGAATAAGGATAGAGCTGCTGGCCAATCACGTGTTTCCAGTCCTATGGGTTCGAATATCTTCACAATCATGCGCTGCGCGGGTTCATTAAAACCGATCCCTGAATGAATCAGTGTATGAATAATGATTGTAATAGGTAAAATGACCGACGCGGCCTTACTTAAAAATGACTGCATTCTAAACCATGCCGCTTTTGTAAGACTTTTCATATGAGGAAGACGATAAGAGACAATTTCTTGAAGCAGAGGAGAGGAATGACCAACTCCCATAGAATACCGTACAACAAGACCAGTTAGGATAGCAATCATAAACCCAAAGACATAGAGCGCAAAAATAATTTTATAGCCTTGCGTGCCAAAAAAAGAATTCGCAAAAACAGTAAAAATAGCCAGTCGTGCTGAACAAGACATAAAAGGACTCATTAAGATGGTTTGAATGCGATCACGTTCATAATCAAGCGTCCTAGAGCTCATAATAGCCGGGACATTACAACCAAATCCGACAATAATAGGAACGAAAGATTGTCCGGGCAGTTTTAAATACTGCATCAGTTTATCAATGACCAGGGCTGCGCGCTGCATATAGCCTGATTGTTCAAGAAATCCTAAAATACTATATAAAATAAAAATGGGCACAATAAATGAAGCTAAAGTTTGTATACCGATACCTAAGCTGCTAATAAATAATAAAAGAAAATACTGATTAATAAACTGTGTGCAATAAAGAAACGGAATTTCTATGAGAGACTCAATCACTGTTGTTAATGCCCCGCCAAAGACAATAGTCAGCCAAAATGTTGTATACATGATAATTAAAAAGACAGGAATCCCAGCGTAACGATGCATAACGACTCGGTCAATGTTTTCACTTAAAGCATCGAAATTTTTAAGCCTACCTGAAATATGACTTTCATCAATAAACTTATAACGTATAGTTGCTAATGCGGTTTCTGCATCGGCAGACCCTGTTACGTTTTGAAGATGTTGAGTAAACTCTCTTAATTCTGATCTTTGAGCTATATCCCAGGTTAATAGTTTATTTTGAGTTAAGTGTTGTCTTTGCTCAAAGTGGTTATTCAGTTGTGAGGATACCGGTAAATGGTTAGGCTTTGGGATCCTTTTGGGGTCCTCAATGACTTTTTTCAATTGATCACTATCTTGTGCTTGTGCCCATGTTAGTACGTTCAAGCCTAATGTTTCTTCAAGGAAGGCCGGTAATAAAGGATCATCATTAAAATTTAATACCAAAATCATAGGGTGCTGAAATTCAATCAGTTGTAACGAGAGATATAAATTCCTGCGAAGTAATCGACAGTCTATTATATTGATGATAAAGTCATTGATTTCAATATCATTCAAGCGACTTAAAGTGACTTGCTGATCAAGGGCTTGGGCATGATATTCGCTATCTAAATAATAGATTCCTGGCAAATCCTCTATTGTCCAGCCTAGCTTTTTATCAAAAGTTGCTTTTTGACTATCAACTGTAACACCAGGTCTATTGCCTATTTGGGCATTTTTTCCTGTCATGACGGAGAAAAATGTAGATTTACCGGTATTGGGATTACCAATCAGTAAAAAATTGCATTGAATATTCTTCATTATTAACAAGCCTGAGTTTGGACAAGCACGCAATTTGTTTCACTTTTTCTGAGTGATAACCGTGAACCTGCAATTTCAATTTCTAATGGACATCCTAAAGGAGCTATTCTAATCACTTTGACGGGAGTGTTTCTAATAAAACCCATAGCTAACAACTTTTTTTTCAGTATATCAGGACAGTCAGAATCAATATGACTAATCAATCCAATATCCTGTAACGATAGAGTGGTGAGCGTTATGGGTAACTTCATAGGGCCCTTTAAAGTCATTTATTAAAGATATTTTATCAAAAATACTTTTCAGATCATATCCTAAAATATGAAATTTTATTTCATTTTCAACGAATTATATAAATAATTTTCAGAGTAATTGCTGATAATAAATAGATAAATCCCTTTTAAGGCACTCTAACTGATCTTGAAAAAAATGACCTCCACTCCCATAAACAAAAAGTTTTTTTTCTTGAGCGTTCAGTTTTTGAAAATGTGTCCACGAATCGGCGGGAGACACAACAGTATCATCAATTGTCTGTACTAACAGAATGTTACTAAAATTGGAAAATATTGTCGATGCTGGGATCAGATGCCACGCAGGGGCGATCAATATCCTGGACCATTGAGGATTTTTTGCTAATAATACAGCTGCACCACCAAAAGAGAACCCACCAAGATATTTTGTTTGAAAGGGGCCATCCTCAACGATGCTTATCATTTGATTGAGCAGGGCAACTTCATGTATAAAATCAACATATGGCCCAGTGGTTAAACCAATTGATGAAAAATTAAACCGCAATGAAGCTATTCCTGCTTGATGTGCTGCTTTAGCGAGTGTTGTCAGGACTTTGTTGTACATCGACCCTTCAAACAGTGGATGTGGGTGGCATAACAGTATGATTGTATTAAGCTGTTGAGTGGGATTTTCATATAAAAACTCAACATTTTTTTTCAGATCTACGCAAAGAGTTTGGTGAATCCGTTTTTGGCTCCAATCAATCATAAAGGACTCTCTGACTCGATAAATGTTGTTTTAACATTCAAAGTTTCTTCTATCCACAAACCTAAGCGTTGTATACCACAGCGTTCTGTAGCATAGTGACCGGCAGTAATCAACGTTGTACCCATTTCTTTTGCAAGATCAAAATGACGCTCTGCAATTTCCCCGGTAATCAGACATTGAGCGCCAGCTTGCTCTATCAAATCACCACCGGCGCCACTGCACCATGCTATAGTGTTTATCTCTTTATTCATTACCTTATCTGAAGGATAATATTTTACGTGGGGATTAATAGAATGAGCAATGCTCTTTAACAAAAATTCTAGAGTTGTCGTTGTTTGAGATCGATATAAAAGACCATGCGGTGTTATTGAAGGATCGGGAGTTGCAGTTAGATTTAAGAGCAAACCAAGTTGAGCATTATTACCAACAATGGGATGAACATCTAAGGGTAAGTGATAAGCTATCAAATTAATATTATTTTTTAACAAGGCTTGAATTCTTTGCCCAAAAATACCGCTAATGGGCAAGTTCTCTTTTCCCCAGTATAACCCGTGATGAACTATCAGAGTGTCGGCATTGATTGTTCTAGCTGTCTCTATTGTGCGCATATTTGCTGAAACAGCCAAAGCAATATGTTTTACGTGGGGATGAGCTTTTACTTGTAATCCATTGATTGCCGATTCGCAAATGTGAGCAATATTGAGATAAGCATTAAGCGACGAGACTAGATCTTTTAATTCCATATTCAGATAATTCTTTATCATTACACCACTGCCTTGAAATTTTTCCACCAAGCATATTGATTTTATTAATAAAAAACTCATAGCCCCTATCGAGGTGATGATTTTTTTGAATGATTGTTGTGCCTTTAGCGACAAGTGACATTAAAAGTAAAGCGCAACTTCCTCTTAAGTCTTGAGCTGTTAATAATGCGCCTTGTAATGTTCGATGTCCATGACAACTGACTTGTGATCCTTGAATAGAAAGTTGAGCTCCCATTTTTAAAAATTCCTCAGCATGAAAAAATCTATTTTCCCAGATTCTTTCCTCTATCATACTAAAACCATGAGAGACACAATTCAATGCCATAAAAGGTGCTTGCAAATCAGTGGGGAAGCCGGGATGAGGCTCCGTAATGAAGGAACGAGCACGTAAAGGTTTGTTGACAAGAGCACGAAGACCATGTGGCGTTGTACTAAAATCCATACCCATGTCGGTTAAATGTTCTAATACAACATCTAATCCTGGACAAGATTCATATTTAAGCTCAATATGACCCTCAGTCATAGCACAGGCTGCTAATAAACTACCTGCCTCCATTCTATCAGATGCAATTTTAAAAGGTGATTGTGCTTCTAGAAATTGATTTTTACCTTCAATGATAATTGTTGTATGATTGCGCTCGATAGATACGCCGCCACTCTTAAGAAATTTTATTAATTCGTCGATCTCATTATCACAAGCACAATTTTCTAGGACTGTTATGCCGGATGCTAAACAGGCAGCCATAATAAGATTCTCAGTACCTGTTACTGTTGGCTTTGGAAAACGAATATAAGCGCCCTTTAAACCTGCAGGTGCTACTCCATAGATTTGATGTTCTTCTACGATAAAAGTTGCTCCTAATTGCTCAAGAGCATGAATATGAAAATCAATAGGTCTTTTGCCAATCGGACAACCACCAGGCATTGGTAATCGAATTTCTCCATAACGCGCCAGAATGGGCCCAAGCAATAAAATGGAACCTCTTATTTTATTAGCCATATTAGGATCAAGATACAGCGAGTGTTTATCTTTGTGTTCTAGAGTGAGTCCGTCATTAATCCACTCAACTTGACTTCCTATGGAAGAAAGTAAAGCGGCTAAAGTGCCAATATCATCAAGATGGGGTAAGTTTGTAAAAACAACTTTATTTTTAAAGAGTACAGTGGCAGCAAGCAAGGGAAGAGATGCATTTTTAGAGCCACTGATTCTTACGGACCCTTTTAAGCAGACAGGCCCTTGACTGATTATAATGTTATGGTTGTTTTGCATTTTGCGCTTCATTTACTGTTAAAGTTTTTAAGGTGACAGCATGCAATGAACCATCTTGGATGTATTGAAAAAGCGCTTGATTGACTTGTTGTTGTCTCTTTAATCGCGATAAACCAATAAAATCATCTGAGACTATCGTAATAAGACGATGATATTCGTCACCGTCTATCGTAATATGAGGAGAACTAAAGTGTGCAAAAAGCACTTTATGAAGAGTTGTTGCATCCATGAATCAATTAATTTTCCATAAAATTATAGCTATATTAGCCAATTTCTTAGAAAAAAGCCACTTTGATTGAGGATTAAAAAGCTAACGCTATGGTTCGCTAAAAAGGCAACCTGGCATTATAATATAAATTGTTTTTCTTAATAGGCAAGGAAATGACGAATGTGCGATGAGCCTCATGTTGATTTAGAACGAAGAAATTTTTTAGCGAAAGCAACAACAGCTCTAGGTGGATTGGGGATAGCTGCCATTGGTCTTCCGTTTTTGAAATCATGGTTGCCTTCAGCTAGAACAATAGCACAAGGGGGCTCAGTCGAGGTTAATATTAGTCAGCTACCTGTTGGCGGCTTAATGACCGTTGCTTGGAGAGGACAGCCCATATGGATTATTAGACGTTCCTCACAAGAGATCAGCGCGTTGAAACAGGTTGAATCTTTGTTGCGTGATCCTCAATCACATGAATCTGAGCAACCGGCTTATGCTAAAAATGAATATCGCTCACTCAAACCTGATATTTTAGTTTTGGTCGGCATTTGTACTCATTTGGGTTGTGTACCAACATTCAAACCAGAAATGGGTAGTTTATTTCCTGATTGGCAAGGTGGATTTTATTGTCCATGCCATGGTTCTAAATATGATTTGGCAGGTAGGGTTTTTAAAGGAGTCCCCGCACCTTCCAACTTAGTTGTTCCACCGTATCAATTTATTGATCCCAATATCTTGGTCATTGGAGCCTAAGGATACACTAAGGAAGATATTATGAGCACCACAAACGATAAAACAAGTACAGGCCTAGTGGCTTGGCTGGATGAACGCTTGCCATTTTCGGCATTTTTAAACAAACATTTGTTAGAATATAAAGCTCCAAAGAATTTTAATTTCTGGTATTATTTTGGCTCACTCGCGCTTTTTGTCTTAATTAATCAGATTGTTACAGGTATTTGGTTGGCAATGTTTTATAAGCCAATGGCGACAGAAGCGTTTAACTCTGTTGAGTATATTATGCGCGATGTTAACTATGGCTGGCTTATCCGTTATATGCATTCAACAGGAGCATCATTTTTCTTTATTGTTATTTATCTTCACATGACTCGAGCATTTTTGTATGGATCTTATAAAAAACCCCGAGAGCTTGTATGGTTACTCGGCTGTTTTATGTTTGTTCTGCTTATAGCGGAAGCTTTTTTTGGTTATTTATTACCATGGGGGCAAATGTCATTTTGGGGTGCGAAAGTTATCACCTCATTATTTGAAGCTATTCCTTATATAGGGACAGCGCTAGCAGAATTCATCAGAGGTGATTTTACAGTTTCTGATGTTGTTTTAAATAGATTTTTCTCTCTTCATGTTGCAGCGATCCCTATGTTGTTTCTAGGCCTTGTTATTTTTCATTTGGCAGCATTACATCATGTGGGATCTAATAATCCTGACGGTATAGAAACAAAAAATCTTGTAGATGAGCACAATAAACCTTTAGATGTTGTTAATTTTCATCCTTATTACACTGTAAAAGATATTTTTGGATTCTCTGTTTTTTTGTTAATATTTTTTGCATTTATTTTTTTCCAACCCGAAGGTTTTGGCTTATTTCTTGAGGCTCCTAACTTTTTACAAGCAGATCCTCTGGTGACTCCAGAGCACATTGCCCCTGTTTGGTACATGACACCATTTTATGCCATTTTGAGGGCTGTCCCGAGTAAGCTGGGAGGGGTAATGGCAATGTTCAGTGCTATAGGAGTTTTGTTTTTTATGCCATGGCTTGATCGTTGCCCAGTAAAATCTATTCGTTATCGTGGCTTCATTCACAAAGTTATGCTTTCATTATTTATCGCGAGTTTTTTGATCTTAGGGTATTTGGGGACTGTCCCAGCAACGCCAACATTGACCATAGTCGCAAGAATTGCAGCTATTTTTTATTTTTCATTTTTTATTTTACTACCGCTCTATTCTAAATATGAAAAAACAAAGCCCGTGCCTACTCGTTTAACAAGGAGTCATTGATGAGAATATTACTCTATATTGTATTGTTAATCTCTCAATGTTTCGCGTTAGAGAAGCATATATTGTCCTCGATAGATATCAATAGAAATGATATTGCCGCTAAGCAAAGAGGCGCTCAAGTTTTTTTTAATTATTGTTCTGGTTGCCATTCTTTGCAGTATGTTCGATATTCTGATATGGCTCGTGATCTCAAAATATTCAATAAACAAGGCATGGTTGATAAAGATATTATTCTCAATTACCTTAATTTTGTGAATGATGATTATCGTTCTCAAGCAGTTAATGCCATGAGCACTGAAGATGCTATATCATGGTTTGGGAAAAGACCCCCTGATTTGTCCTTAGAAACAAGGGTTCGTGGTAATAATTGGATTTATACTTTTTTAAAAAGTTATTATGTTGATCCCAAGCGACCAACTGGTGTTAATAATTTGTTATTTAAAGACGTTGCTATGCCTAATCCATTTTCGGCACTTCAAGGATTGCAATATCCGATTATTGATGAGCATGGTAACGTTGTTGGATTAAAAAAAGATCCAACAAAAACAGTTGCTGAACTAGAAAGCTATGATAGAACTCTTAAGGATTTAGTAGCTTTTTTAGATTATGTGGCAGAGCCTCATAAACAACAGCGTCTCCAATTGGGTCGATATGTTATGTTGTTTCTCGTGGTCTTTTCTTTAACAGCGTATCTTTATTATCGTGAAGTATGGAAAGATGTGGAATAACATCGTGATTTGAAAATGAGAATACAGCGAACGCTTAAATGGAAAAAATAATCAGAGATCCTTTGCATAAAGTCGTTATGGATGGTGTGCTTGGTCTCCTCTTAAACGATAAGGATTACACACTCTTCTTTTAAAAACAATATGTTGTGTTTCAAAAAGACTTTTTCAAAATATTATGTCTCGCCACTGGTCGACTCACTAGCAATCTCCCGTCGTTCACGCTAGGCGTATAGAGAGAGCCTCTTCGAAGGAGTAGTTCATTTGTACTCGTATTAGGAGCACTTCTGACAGGATAAGCTGCTCTTTCACTAGAGTGGTTCGTTTGCTTGATGATCCTACAATCGATTAAAAAAAGAAGTAGAATTTTTTCATTGATTTTAAATGATAAAATACCATTGTCACCCTGTTCATCATAATAATTTTGTAATAAATATGAGCTAACCTCCTCGTTCTCAAAAGAGTCGATCCAATCTTTTATGCTAGGCAGTAGCAGATTATTAGGATCATCAAAACTCTTAAATTCATTATTAGCTATCTCAACGATATAATCGAAAATAGCTTTTGGAGCATAGTAATCATCGAATTGGGTTATAAACTTAAGCAATTTATAAGATGCTATAGAGTGATGCAATTGAATTAAATTAGGGTTGAACAGAGTTTCAAGCTCTCCATTGACGTTAAATGCACTGAAAAATGCTAAATCTGTGTTCTGATTGACGTGCCTGTCAGTGCTCAGACGATTTAAACTTAAATTCAAGAGACTATCAACGTGTTGACTATCTAAAGGATTATCTGACTGGAAAATATCATTATTCTTTTCCGCCAACTGTTTCAGCTGTATGATGATACTAGGGATGGCTGCCATAGCTGCCATCACTGTAGTTTTAATTTTTTCTGTCATGAGCCTGCGTTGGTTGGCTAAAAGCTTAAGCAAGTTTTTTTGATATTCCTTTTTATCTCGAATATAAAGAGCTTTTTCACCAAGGCTTCCGGCAAACGCATCACCACAATACTCAGAAGTATCGAGTAATATATTGAAAAAATCTTGGGCTAAGGTGATTTTTTTGGATTTTCTCCATTCCTCAGTGTAGTGATTCAAAATACAGTTAGCCAAAACTTCAATCCGTTCAAGTTCCTTTATTGACAATTCAGCAGCATTCCCGGTTTTGTTCTCTAATCCATCAAAAAAATTATCAAGACAGAATGCAATATATTGGCTAAAGATTTGATCTTCTGTTGATGGTGATTGAATTTTCAATCGTTCTGTCCAGTATAACCTTACTTTTTCTGGCAGAATATTATTTTCCGATGAATATACTGGATTTTTAAGGAATAATCTCATGGAAGCCAATTCATTTTCATGAAAAGTACCGACATTATCAAGAAATTTAGGGTTTTGACATATTTTTTTTATAAAATAATGCTTATTTGCATAAAAAGCCTCTAATAACCTTGCTTTCGCTGTAGCTTTAAATACTTTCCGATCAACGGTTGTTTCGATAGAAACAAATGATTTTGCTACATGACCAATATCGACTTCGTAAGGAGCAGCAGCTATTGGAATATCAAAAATTTTTTTTGGGTTTGAACAAGACATCATAAAAATGTTTGTAACATCTTGTGCCATGAAGAAGAAGGTCAAAATGCTTTTTGCTGATTTATCGAATGCTTGCTTACCATCAATAGTCATTGAGTGACAGAGAATATTAAAAGCATCTATTTTAGATTTTAAATAATCCGAGTCAGGATCAGGGAAGTATTCGTTGATCTCTTTTATTTTCACTTGATGACTTACTGCTGGTAATCTTTTCACGCGCTCTTTGAGCTCTTCAAGAGCAATGGCTTTATCTATTGTAGGATTATTTTTTGCTTTGTATAAACTTGAATACATGAAAATTTTGAATTCATGTGGCGCCAATAAGGAGATGAATCCATGCATTGTAATTCTCGGTATGATATAAGCAATCAATGCACTCGTAGCGACTATATTATTAGAAAAAAATCCAGCGATCATGAGGATCGCCGTATCAAACCAATCTAATATTTTAAGGATAGGTAGAGGAATGACGCCTGACTTTTTTAGATAAAAAATCCCCATTATTAAAAAAGAAGTTACACTAAGAATAGGGCTGCTTAGAGATTGCAATCCTAAAAGGACAAGTAATATTGTCGAATTAAGTTTATCAGAAATCTTTACAATGATATCGCTATTGCTGTTGGATAAACTGAGAGCATCCTGTATTTTTTTCAGCGGATCGTTGAAATAGTGACCTAAAGTTTTCCCGAAAAAAGGCATGGAGGTCAGATTAAAATCCATCAAGATAATAAAAGACAAGAGATGCCCCATCGCTAATAAAGGTAAAACAGTAAATATAATCAAGGGTGGCAAGACTCCCATTCCGCCTAAAAGACAGAGTTGGATGATTGAGGATACGAAATGATAAAGATAGCTGTCTTTTACAGCGCCTTTTTTAATGGCTACTTTATCACTTTCTAGCCTCCAAAATGAAATATTCAAACTGTAGGTGCCTAACATTCTTGCAAGAATCATATTGATTACATTTAGATTTTAATAATGGAATGATTGTATAAGGATAAAAATAAAAAATCAAATGTGCTCTTGAGAGAATACAGTAGGAATCAAGCTAAGAAGGAGTCTCTTAGCTTGATTTTAGCAGGATTTTATGAAATGTTTTTTTTATATTCAAATATTTTGACAACTTTTTGAACACCAGTTGTTTTTTTAGCAATATCCACGAGAATCTCTTCTTCTTCAGGTTTAACAATACCGATGAGATACACAGTATTGTTTTCTGTAACAATATGAACTTTAAAAGGATTGATTTTAGGAGTAACAAGTATTGATGATTTAATTTTCGTGGTAATCCATTGATCTTGGGCTTGTTGCCAAACATTAATAGATTTCGTCGAGGTCAATTCATTATAAATTTTCTTGACCCCTTCAGTGTTTGCTAAAAGAGATGATATTTTTTCTATATTTTCTTGATTAGGTGTTTGGCCTAATACAAGAATATGCCTATTAAAACTTTTTAAGTAGACACGCGATTCATCTTTTAGAGCGAGATCTGCGAGCTTTTTATTGAGTTCAGATTCTAGTGATGCATCCATAAGAACAGCTGCAGTTGTTCTTCTGTCAGTATGCAGCATTGCATTCCCTGGATTATCGCTAGTAACAATTGCAATACATCCTGTTAAAAACACAGTTGATAATAAAATTATTTTTCTAAACATGAGCAATCCTTTGCTAGAAGAGAATATTCATATCACCCCTTTTTTACAAGATGGTGAATGAGCCTATTATTTAATAACCGTAAGATGAGAGGATTTTTCTCCTGATTTTTTATCAGATTGTTCGCGCTTTCTTTTTTTAATTGACAAAGATGTCGTAGAATCCTCGTCAGACTCATTCCATTCTTGTTCGTTGTTGTTGTCCACAAAAGACATTCCTTCATCATTTTCTAATGAATAAATAGCAAGAACAGAACGAATAGGGAGAAAAATCGCAACAGATTCTTCGGCACCAAATGCAGCTTCAAAACTTACAGAGGTCGCTGTAATTTCTAAATTATCAACCGCATCTGAAGCGATATCAAGAATAATTTGACCATTAGTTACATATTCGCGGGGCACAACAACACCCTTAATAGTTGCATCAATAATCAGATGTGGCGTGCAGTTATTATCACTAATCCAGTCATAAAAAGCTCGAATCAAGTAAGGTCTAATCGAAGTCATGGTGCTCTCCGGTTGTTTTTTTGAAAGTTCAATATAATCTGGTAAATCTCGTTTCTTTTTTTTAAAAAATCGAGCTAATAATAATTTTAACCACTTTAACATGAAATACCTTTTTGCTGAAATTTAATCAATACGCTATAAATTGCTATGACCAACTAGCCAACCAATTTTTCTCAGTTGCGGTTAAACTTTGCACAAAACTTTCACGTTTGAAAATTTTATTGATATAACCCAATAATCCTGTTGCCTGTTGTGGAATGTCGCAACCCCATGCTTTTAACCTTAAAAATAACGGAGCCACACAACAATCAACTAAAGTAAATTCTTCTGTCATAAAAAATGGGGGTTCATCAAGCATTGATGAAATCGATACTAATGAATCGACAAGTGCTTTTTTAGCAGCTTGGTCGCCTTTTAGAATTTGCGGCAGCAAAGTATACCAATCACTATTAATACGATGAATCATCATGCGACAACGAGCTTTGGAAACAGGATACACAGGTAATAATGGGGGATGCGGAAATCTTTCATCAAGATACTCCATTATAATTTCTGATCCATATAAAACGAGCTCACGATCGACCAATGTAGGAAGAGCGAGTGACGGATTAATATCAATTAATTCTTGCGGCGGGTTTTCATACTTAATTGTAATATGATCAAAGGAAACACCTTTTTCTGCTAAAACAATCCGTACTCTATGGCTTAAAATATCATTTTCAAGTCCGTACAAAATCATAGTGTTACGTTTTGATGTGCTTGATGACATGCTCATATTCTCCTTATAAACCTTATTTGCAGTTTGAGATAAATAGTAACATAAAATTAGTTCTCAACCTATTGAGTTGAAGAAAAGTTTCTAACAGTATTGTTAAATTTTACTATGGATGACTTAAATCATTCACTAAATTTTTCATAGATATGAAGACGAGCACTGCGAGCACGAGGATTAACTCGAGTCTCATTTTCACTAGGAAAGAGGGGGTGCACCACTTTTTTCATAGCAAATGGTAATCGGCCGTGTCTCATATCATCATATTGATGATTAAGTATGGTCTTAACCTTCGTGTACTCCAGCGAATGGAAGGTTATAACAACTAATCGCCCTCCTTCACAAAGATAAAGAGGAGCTTTCTTTAAAAAAAGCTCTAAATGATCCATCTCTGCGTTTAAAGCAATTCTTAGTGCCTGAAAAGTGCGCGTTGCTGGATGTTTAAGCGATCCTTTCGGATAACAATCGATAGCGCATTGTGCTAAATCTTTAGTTGTTTTTAACAACCCTTTTTTTCTTCGCTCTAAAATAGTTTTTGCGATTTTACGTGACAAGCGCTCTTCACCATATTCATAAATGATATTGGCAAGATCTTTTTCACTGGTAGTATCAATTAATTGCGCTAATGTTAAGCTTTCATTTTGACTCATGCGCATATCTAGAGGGCCTTCATATTGAAAGCTAAAACCTCGATCTGGATTATCAAGTTGAGCTGAACAAAGACCAAAATCAGCTAAAATACCGTTTAGTAAACAATTGTTTTCTAATTTATCAAAAATATCACTGTAATTACAACAAAATGCACTAAGACGATGATCATTGAATGATGCTGCTGCAGTTATTGCAGTTGGATCGCGATCACAAACAATAAGAGATGCCTCAGGTTGTAACCGGTTCAGCAGAGCTTTACTGTGTCCTCCGCGCCCAAATGTAGCATCAAGATACCGTCCATCATTTAAGGTAATTAAAGCTTCAAGAGATTCATTCAGTAAAACCGGCTGATGCATAGCAATCCTAATAGAAAAAAAGAGTAGGGGAGGCAAAGCGATAAGCCGGGTTCTGTCGTGGACAATCATTCATCTAGGCTTTATGTCACCATAAAGCTCAAGCGACCTACCCGAATTCGATGCGAGCAGCATCATTGAATTCCTATTTGGTCTTGCTCCAAGTGGGGTTTGCCGTGCCCAACATGTTACCACGTTGGCGGTGTGCTCTTACCACGCCGTTTCACCCTTACCAATAAAAAAATATTGGCGGTTTATTTTCTGTTGCACTTTCCGTCAATTACCTTGCCCAGGCGTTACCTGGCACTTTGCTCTGTGGAGCCCGGACTTTCCTCACCACTTCTGGCGCGATTGCCTACTTTACCTCGAAAATGATTCTATCTAAAAATCAGAGTTGTGTCAAAAAATCATACACTTGATTTTTCCTAACATCAAAATGTTCGCTAATCCATTGCGATGTTTTTTTTACTCCTAAAAGAGTAGCAAGTGTTCGCGCAGGATTGTGCCAGTTTTCAGCCAGAGTCTTTTTTATTTCAATAGCCATGATAAATTCACCTTTATCTGGAATTAAGGCGCCTATCTCAGCTGATAAAGATAAAAGCGTGCCACACCAAATTTGTTCATAGATCTTAGTCAATTCTCTTCCAATATAGCATTGTGTTTCTTCAGGGAGTGTTTTCTTTATTGTATGTACTGTCCTCACAATACGCTGAGGACTTTCTAAAAAAACTAGCAAGTAATCTTCTGGATGATTTTGTTGCAATCGTTCTATAATACCTTTCTCTTTTCTCGGTAAAAAACCAACAAAATGAATAGGTTGAGCACAGTATGGAATACAGCTTAAAAATGCTGTTAAAGAGCTAGCGCCAGGAATAGGAACAACAGACAAGTTATGTTGATGAGCGAAAGCGACGAGTTGATGACCAGGATCACAAATACCAGGAGTTCCCGCATCACTTACAAAGGCTAAAGCTGCGCCTTTTTTAATTTCATTAACCATAAAATCTTTTAAAGAATATTCGGTATGTTCATTTGCACATATCAGACGTTGATTCTTTAATAAGGAATAATGTGTTAAGAGTTTTTTTGTTTGTCGCGTATCTTCGCATAATATAAACTGCACAGATGATAGAGTAGAACGCGCGCGTTCAGTGATATCACCCAGATTCCCTATGGGTGTAGCTACAATATAAAGGCCAGGTTTGAGCGATGTTGACAAGATTTATTCTCTTTTTATTCCTTAGTGGTTGTGGGTATTATCAAGAAATATCATTACAAAATCAAACAGATTATGATCAGGCAATCGATAAAAAAGATCTTATTTATTTTTTACAAACTCCAATGACAGCCCCCGGGCTCTATTATCTGATCAATGAAGATCTCAAATCTCCGCAATATGATGGATGCGCTATCGATCTTTTTATGATCGATTGGTTGTTAAAGGAAAAATTCTTAACTAGCGCAAATAAAAAAATTGAGCAATTTACACAACGACCTCGTTGTAAGAAGCTAGAAAAACTTAGTCTTTTAAAAAAAGCTGAGTTTTTTCTTGAAAAAAATCATGCACAAGAGGCGATTGATCTTTTACCATCAATCCTTAGTGATCTGCATGATCCGGCTTATAAAGATGCAGTCTCTTTATTAGCAATCTTGCTTGAGAAAAATCCAGATTTATTTGAAGTCGATCCGTCCTTAAAACGCATGAAAGATTTTTTTCACATTCTTCAGAGTGAATCAACCGACGATAATTTAAACAAAGGGTTAGAGCATCCTTTTTTTTATCATGTAAAAAAAGAACGTTATGCATCAGCTTCTAATAAAAAAACAATAGAAGGTATTATTTTATTATATGACAATAAGTTGAATGACTCTTTTGTTGCAGGAATGATGAAGTCTTTTGAAGACTCCCACCTCTTAAGTTTTATTCAATTCTTCGATATTAAGAAGGATAATGATCTCATTTTAAATCAGTTAAAACAGCGTCCGAATACTCTCTTGATAGGCTATCGTTTAAACCAATCCGTACCAAAGATATTGATCGATGCGGCAACGTATTCCATCATGATTGAAAGCCCATCTGTAGATTTGAGCGAAGATCATTATGTTATGGATTTTTCATTAAAGGCAGATCTTTCTTTGATTGGACAGCAAAGCTCTTCTGCTTATCCACAATTAGTGATTTATGATAAGGCCTATGAGCCTTATATCAATCAGAAAGAACTTGAAAAAATACCCAAGGTTTTTATTGACCAGAAAAACTTCCAGATTCAACTCAATAAAACACTTCAATTATCTGATAAAAAATACTTTTTCAAAGACTTATTTCATGAAGATGTTTATTACATTCAGCAACCCAAAATGTTGCCGTTTCAGGTTTTATTGCTTTTAGAGCCTTCATTAGCGCGTTTAGTGTACCCTTATCTTTTGTATTGGGGGCAGGAGCAAACAGGCTTTATCGCCACAAATGAAATTTTATCAGGCGAGCAACAACTTGATAAAACTCTTAGTGGCTTGTGGATGTTAACCAACCCTTCAAGTAGCAAATTGAATCAGCCGTATGAATACTTCGTTGGGATCGATGTGATCTCCATCATTAACCGTATACGTTGGTTTAGTATTTATGATAGTTATGTCTATCATGGTCTTTTGGGCCGTTATTCATTAGATGGGCAGACTATAAAAAAAGATTTGAAGATAACAAAGTACAAGACAAGATAAAGGTTGCATTCTTATGGCAGAGCATTTTGATTTATTAAGAGAACAGCATCGATTCAATGTTGGCCGTTTTGTGACATTAGTCGTTGTTGTGATCTTGGCTTATGTTGTTTTGCTGACTCGCTTACTTATTGTGACTTATTTTGATCATGAATTTTGGCTTGATAAACGTCAAAGAAGATTTATAGTCCAACAGAATTTTCCCACTCATCGGCAAAAAATTCTTGATAAGAATAATTTTCTTTTGGCTACACATCTAAAAACCTTATCACTCGGATGGCAGCCAGCTTACTATGATCAACTAACAGAAGATAATAAATCTTTTTTATCTTTACTACTCGATCAAGATATTAACTCTCTAGACGAAGCATTACAACGTCCCAAGAAATTTATTTATCTAAAAAGAAAAATATTATTAAGCGCAGAAAACCTTTTGAGATTAAAAAAAATTCAAGGAGTTTTTGTTTTTAATGAAGATAAAAGATTTTATCCATTAGAAGATCATACTGCTCAATTACTGGGTTTTTTAAATATTGACAATCATGGCGCTGAAGGAGTTGAATTTGCTTTTGATCATCAATTGCATTCCAAACCATTTTTTAGAAAAAAGCTGCGCGATCCGAAAGGCAGAGTTTTGATGTATGAGGATGTTGTTTATCCCCATCAGACTTCGTTAAATCTTTCTATAGATTCCCGATTTCAAACAATCATTTTTAATGGATTAGAGCATTATTACAAAAAACATAAAGTAGCATCATTCTCAGCGATTTTGGTAGATGCTCAAACTGCAGCACTTCTAGCTGTTGGATCCTACCCGTCCTTTAACCCTAATCAAAATCAACAGTACCATTTGGGGTATCGCTTAAAACCTTTTTTAGATTCTTATGAGCCGGGATCAACGATGAAGCCTTTTTCTGTAGCATGTGTTTTATCAAAGCATCCTGAAAGCATTAATGATTTTCATATCAAAACCACTCCTGGTTATTTTATGCTTGACGGGCATAAAATCACGGATGTTACTAAAAGAGAAGAGATTAATCTGATTGATATTTTATTATATTCATCCAATATTGGTTTAACACGATTACTTCAACAATATACAGACTGTGATCTTGAGGGGTGTCTTAAAAAATTTGGCTTTGACTCTTTGACGGAAATTGAGTTGTTCAATGAGGTTGGGCCATATTATCCTGCGAAAATTAAAGCAGGCAGTTTTGTTGAGGCCACGCTCTCATTTGGTTATGGATTGCAGATCAATTTAGCTCAATTGGCTCGTGCCTATACAGTTTTAGCCAATCATGGAGTTTTAAAACCAATGACGTTGTTGAAAGATAATATAGTTAAATATCAGGGCAATCAAGTAATAGAATCTCATGTCGCTGATGCAATAAAAAACATTTTACAGCGAGTTGTCGAAGAGGGTTCAGGGAAAAAAGCATATTTAAAAGATTATTCTATAGCTGGTAAAACAGGTACTGCGCAGCGCGTAGGTTTACACGGTTATGAGCAGCGTTATCATGCTTTTTTTGCAGCCATATTTCCTGTGGAACATCCTCGTTATGTTCTTATTATTCATGCAGACGATCCTCAAGGACAAATTTATGGTGGGCAAATTTGCGCACCACTCGCTAAAGACCTTATACCAAAACTACTAGCGGTCAGTGAAGTTCCTAGTTATGCTAGATCGCACTAAAAATTGAATAAGCAAACATAATAAAGCAACAAGTGTTAATGATAAAAAATCTTAATGTTATATGAGATTCATGATAACCAGATTGCTCAAAATGATGGTGCAAGGGTGTCATTTTGAAAATCCGTTTTCCTCTTAATCGATAGCTGGCGACCTGTAAAATCACAGATATTGTTTCTAGTACAGGAATAATGAGCGTTCCAATTAATAATAGAGGGGCATTGAATATGCAAAAAAGAGAACATAATGATCCACCCAGACCCATCGATCCTGCATCACCCATGAAAATAGATGCTCGATAACTATTAAACAGTAAAAACGATAAAAGAGATCCAATATTAGAAGCGGTTAAAGCAGAAGCTGCACTGTATTGCTCGGGTGTTAAAGAGCTACTGATCTTTAACATGATGCTGAGCATGACTGTCCAAACTCCAAGCAGAATAAGGGTTAAAAGACCATCAAGACCATCTGTTAAGTTGATGGCATTAGTTGTACCAGCGTATGCGCCGAGATTTAAAACAAGCCATATTAAAAAAGGCAACTGCAACCATCCAATCATAGGAATATAGGTACTTATAGCAGGTGCTAATATAGGCATACTGATTATAAGATAGCTAGCAATAATCAGCTGAATAAACATTTTGAGTCGTGCTGAGATGCCATTTTTTATTTTGTTTATTTTAATAATGTCGTCAAGCAAGCCCAATAAGAAGAACAAGATAAGTGCTTTTAGATAAAAAACAACGATAGGGTTTTTTGTCAAAGGCATTAGAGATACGCATTGAGCCGTTGCTAAAGAGATGCCGCCCAACGTTGGCGTTCCTTTTTTATCAAGGTGCTGCTTAGGTCCTTCTGAACGAATAAATTGACTAATTGAAAGTTTTTTTTGAATTACAATTAAAAATGTTGTTAAAAGAGTTGTTATAATAAAACTTATTAATCCTATAAAAATCATTTTATGAAGGAGTTATTAAAATTAATCTTATGGTAAGAAAGATTTTTTCTTTTTTCAATAAAGTATTATTGTTTATAATTTTTATTGAAATTGGATTGTTAATAAATCTTCAACATCATCTTCAAGTTCTCACCGCTAAAACTTATCTTTTTGATGAATCTTGTTTGGATTTACAAGATAAAATCATTGAGCAAGAGAGAAAACTTTGGCATGCTAAGAGACATCAAAATATTTTGACATGTGCCCAAGAACAAGGATTAGTTACAGTTATTAAAAGGGAATAATAGAATTGAAATCAAATGATATCATTAGAAGTGATTGTCGACAAATACAAATAGGTGATGATTATTTATGTCTGGCAAAGCACGTTAGCTTAGCTGAAAAACTGATTTTTGAGGCTCGTAGAAAAGGAGCAAGACGATGTTTTTCTTGGCACTATATCAATAAGCCCTGGCATAAACAGCTTAGGATAAACAGTACTCATAGAAATGAGTTCATTGATGATTACTATCAAAATCATCTTCCTCTTAATATTATTGCTATCACTGGAACAAATGGTAAAACATCAACAACATGTCTTTTGCAACGCGCCCTAGAATTAAGAGGTTATAGTGCTTTATTAATGGGCACGATAGGCATGAGATTTTCGACTAAAGACTCATGGAGTTATACAGGATTAACAACAGCCGATTACGCAGATATTCGAGCAGCCCTGAAAATGGCCAATCAGCGTTCTATTCCTTTTATGATCATGGAAGCTTCATCGCATGCCTTAGCTCAACGTAGATTAGGCTCTTTATCATTTTTTGCTGTCGGCTCGACCACAGTGACGCTTGATGATCATTTAGAGTACCATAAAACAGAGCGTCACTATCTTCAAAGCAAAGCTAAACTTTTTACAGATTATGAATCTGCAATAAAAGTCTTGGATTACAAAAATGCCTTACTACCCTATCTACCAATGCTTGTCACAACATATGCTCCCAAACAGCTGAAAAATTGCTCTTTAAAAACGCATTTACAATCTAAGAATATTCAATTAGCTCAAGAAATCTTATCAAAAGCCAATATCTCAACTCCAATCCATTTAGATCATTGGGTTCAGTCATCGTTGATTAAGGGGCGTTTCGAAGAGTTTTTTTGGTCAAGCAATAGAACGGTGATTGTTGATTTCGCACATACTCCTGAAGCGTTAAAATATCTTTTAAGCGGGCTTGCTCATATTCCATTCAGTCATCGATGGTTAATTTTTGGTTGTGGTGGTCAGCGTGATCGTTCTAAAAGATTTGAAATGGTTCAGGTAGCTAAGCAATATATAGATAACATTATTATTACATCAGATAATCCTAGACATGAACCTTTTGATCAAATTGTAGCGGATATGTGCTCAGCAATAAGTCGGCATGATCTGATGATTATTGAAGATAGAGCAGCAGCCATTAATTATGCTCATACTCATGCACCTTATGGATCTTTAGTCGTTATAGCAGGTAAAGGTCATGAAGAATCTCAAGTCATAGGTTCACGTTCTATACAATATAGTGATTTAAAAGAAGCAGAGCAATATGTTGAATAATTTAAAGATTTATTTTCCAGACGCAATTTTTCATCAAATATCAGAAGACGAGATTTTTCATGGACTTTGTCATGATACAAGATGCATTCAAAAGGGCGATGTTTTTTTAGCACTCAAAGGACAATATGATCATGGAGTTCACTTTGCTCATCAAGCTTACAATAACGGATCGATAGCCATTCTTGTTGATATCAAACATCAGCATCTTGTCAATGGGCCAAAGATTATCGTACCAGATGTTTTAAAAGCGGCTTATACTTGTGCAAGCATGCGTAGAAAAAATTACCCTTTCAACATAGCAGCTGTTACTGGGACTGCGGGTAAAACTTCAACAAAAGAATATTTAGCACAAATTGCTTCGAACGAAAAAGTTTTTACAACTTATGCTAATTGGAATAACTTACTAGGTTTGATTATTAATTTAAGTCGTCTCAACGATCATGTCCCTTATAATTTGTTTGAATTAGGCATATCCGCTGAAGGAGAAATGCAAGAGCTTGTTGATCTTTTAAAGCCAGATATAGCCTTGATCACAACTATAGGGCATGGACATTTAGAAGGATTAAAATCTTTAGAACACGTTGCTTTTGAAAAACAAAAAATAGCTCAGCAAGCATACATTCGGTTAACAACACAGCAGGCTCTGCCGTTCCTTGATAAGTCTGAATCCTGGAAGGTTGTTGATCATGAAAGTTTTGTTTTATCATCTCAGTTTGATCAAACAAGATCTCTTTTAAAAACGACATTACAGTCTAATCAGATGATTTTTACTGTTGAAACAAATGGTTTTTTTCATTTACCGTCATTTGCTCTTGCTATGGAAGTCCTGCATGTACAAGGCATGCCTGTATATGAAAGAGATAGAGTTTTAAGATTGGATGTCCCGATAGGTAGGGGGCGTTTTATCAAAAAGGGCGATTATCTTTATATTGATGACACTTATAACGCTAATCCTCTTTCTCTTAAGAGTCTTTTTTTTAACTTACAAAAACTTGAAGCTCCCTCTATCCTTGTATTAGGAGATCTCGCTGAATTAGGCTCCTATACAGAAGACTCTCTTAAAAATTTTTTTCAAGTTACAAAAAGTTACCCGCTCATAAAATGTCTTTATTATGGACCTCATCAAGCGATGATGAAATCATTTGGATTTGAAGTGATGACCAATGAAAATGATTTAATAAAAACAATAGAGGCTTCAACATCAAAAATAGTAGCTTTTAAAGGCTCTAGAGTCAGTAGGCTGGATCAGCTCTTACAAACCATGATAGCCAGAATATAAAAAGGATAAGGTTAGATCTGATGATAGGGATTTTAGGCCAGGGCAAGACTGCATTGTCAGTCTATGCTTATTTAGAAAAAAACAAAAAAGATATTGAGGTTTGGTCTCAAGAGCTTATTCCAGTGAGGGATCATGAGTCCACGTTACTGGCGTGGATCGATCGGTGCGATCAAATTATTATCTCTCCAGGTGTGTGTCCTCATAAAGAACCTTACGGACACCTACCTGCATGGATGATCTATACAGATATAGACATCTTTTTTCAAAAGGTTTGCACGCATAATATTATTGTTGTCACTGGTACTAATGGAAAAACTTCTTTAGTCGAGATGATGGTTGGTATTATTCAGGCGCATGGGTTAAAAGCATGGGGATGTGGTAACAATGAAGTGCCAGTTCTGGATGTGCTTGATAAGATAGAAAAAGATGATTGGGTTGTTTTAGAGCTTTCTAGTTTTCAGTTATATTGGTTGCATGATATTCCTTGTTTAAAAGCCGCAGTTGTGACTTCTTTTGCTCAAGATCATTTGAATTGGCATAAAAATATGCAAGAGTATCGTCAGAGTAAAGCAAAAATTCTTGAAAAATCATCAATAGTGTTTGTGCCCGATGGCTTTGTTCATAAGCCGGGTGTTCAATATTGGGACCAATCTTTTCAGCACGAGGGGCTTAAAGAGCATCTGATGTTTGCAGGGCGTATTTACTCAAAGGTTGCAGATTCTTTGAAAAATTCTCCTTTATTGTACCCTCTTCACCAAGCCTTTGAATTAGCGATGTCTTTGGGATTTAATCAAAATATTATTCTTGATTATTTAAGTCAATGGCATCCTTCAGAACATCGATTTGAACATTATTTTTTAGAAGGCATTCATTGGATTAATGATACAAAAGCAACAAATCTTGAAGCGGCTTATGCTGCATTAAAAAGTCTTGGCGTAGAGAAAAAAAAGATATATATGATATTAGGTGGAGAAGCTAAAGGACAAAATTTAAAAGAAGTAGAGTCTTTTTATGATCACGCCGATAGATTTTTTTTAATAGGGAAAGCTGCTCAAGAATTTGCAACTTTCTTAAAAGATAAAGCAACTCTGGTCGGTACGCTTGAAGGATTTTTTAATATCCTGCCGTCAATTCAAAAACCAGATCTGGTCTTGTTTGCACCCGCATGTGCTTCACTCGATCAATTTAAGAATTATAAAGATCGAGGAGAATGTTTTTCTCGATTGTTGCATTTATACAAAGGATAATTTTCTTGAATATTAAGCTTATTAAAAATCAAATTCTTTGGCCAGAAAATAAAAGTTTATTTTGGGTCATGACTTTTTTTTTGCTTTTAGGTTTATTAAGTGTTTACTCCAGCACGATGATTTTAACAGCACAGGCTGATCATTATATTAAACGACAGTGTTTGTTTTTTGTAACGGGTTATTTTATTTACATCATAGGATTTTTTTCTGGTTATTGTCATTGGATTTTTAAACTGAAACATCCATGGCTTTATAGTGTCGGTTTATTGCTTTTACCCTTGACGCCTATAGGCCTTATGGTTAATGGAGCTAGACGTTGGATACATTTCGCTGGATTTTCTTTTCAGCCAAGTGAGTTGGTGAAAATATTTTGGATCACATCACTTTGTCATTTTGTTGTGAAGTCTCATCTTGATGTTCAAAAAAAATTTTTTGCGACTCGATCGTTATGGCTTAAGTTGGGAGTGTTATTAGCATTACTTTTAATTCAACCGGATTTTGGCACAGCATTTTTACTCACAACATTAACATTAACATTACTTTTCGTTGCGAGGATTAGATTAGACTTTTATTTTGCTATGATATTGGTTTTTATTGGAGGGGTTATTGTAGCGATTATTATTGCACCTTATCGTATGCGCCGATTTGCCGCTTTTCTTGATCCGTGGACTTTTGCACAAGATCAAGGCTATCAATTAATTCAGTCATTGATAGCTATAGGATCTGGCTCAATACTAGGGGTTGGTATTGGAAAAGGGCTACAAAAACATTACGCACTACCAGAAGCGCATACAGACTTTATCTTTTCAGCAATCGTTGAGGAAACAGGATTATTAGGAGGCGTTTTTTTGATAGGATTGTTTTCATGGTTGATTTTAAATTTATTAAATAGAGGATATCAGTTAGCTAAAAAAGAATTATATTTAGAATGTTATTTATATTTATCTTCTGCAATATTGTTTTTTTTACAAACAGTGATTAATTTAGGGGTTTGTTTGGGCTTGCTGCCTACAAAAGGGTTAACATTACCTTTTTTTAGTTATGGTGGCTCAAGTCTTTGGATCGTCATGGGGCTTATAGGTATACTAGATGGATTTTGGAAAAAAAACTTCAAATAAAGTAATGGTTGTGGCATCAGGGACAGCAGGGCATATATTGCCTTCAAAGGAAATTATTAACGAGCTTCTTAAAAGAGGTGTAGCTGTAGATTGGCTTGGTTATAAAACACCATTGGAAACAGACTTCGAAGATCCACTATTACGGCATATTCAGTTGCACACGCAATCACCTCGAACATTTTCACGCTTATTATCCTTCAGTTTTTATAAAAATTTTTTTCTTGATTGTAAAAACATTCTTAAGCTATATAGTCAAAATAAATATCAATATATCTTGCTCACAGGAGGCTTTATTGGATTTTTACCAGGGTTGTTTGCAATTTTAACAAGACAGCGTATGTTTATTTATGAACAAAATGTTGTCCTGGGTGCCTCAAACAATTTTTTTTCTTGGTATGCTCGGAAAATATTCTTTGGTCTGCAGCCGCTCATAACAACAAAGAAAACTTTTTATATGGGACAGCCTTTACGTGAGTCTTTACTGAAAGTCAATCAAAAATCTCCTTTAGAGCCACATTTACTTATTATTGGAGGCAGTTTAGGCTCTTCTTTTTTTAATAATGCACTCGTTGACATATTGACTCAGCATGTCGAGGTGAAGTCATGGAAAATTACACATTGTTGTGGTGCACAAGCGGACCCGAAACAATTGACGGAGCGTTATAGGCAAGCAGGAATAGCAGCGGAAGTATTTTGTTATACTGATGATATTGCCAAGTATTATGAGCAAGCCACAAAAGTGATTGCTCGCGCCGGAGCAATGACTATTTCAGAGTTACTGTATTTAAAACGCGATGCTTTATTAATTCCTTTACCGAATTCAGCTGGAAATCATCAAGTTAAAAATGCCGAATGTGCTAAGAACATCAAAAATATTACTGTTTGTTTACAACATGAGTTTAATCAAGATATTTTGATTAATTTTTTAAAACATTCGTGCCATAATTATGTCAGTTTTTTTGAGTATAAATATAACCCAACATTAGAGATTGTCGATCAATGCTTGAACTATCCATGACACAAGATATTCTTTCTAGCGTTTTGAGTGCTAAGAAAATATTTCTTTACGGCATTCATGGCTGCGGAATGTTAGGTTTGGCACAATGGCTTATTGATCAGGGCATAGAAGTTATTGGCTTTGATGATACTCCTGGAGATGTTGCTGATAATCGTATTCAATTAAGAACAACAATAGATCTTGATGATATTGATGTTGTCTGTACGACAACGGCTTTAGCTCATCATCACCCACTGTATCAGCATCTGAAGTCCTTTAAAGGACTCTTTTGTAAAAGACCTGAACTGTTAAAAGCAATAACCAGCTCATATCGCCAGACCGTAGCTATTACAGGGACTCATGGAAAAACAACAACGACGACTTTAACATCTTTTCTCCTTGATCAGCTTAATCATCCTCATCATTATTTTATTGGCGGTAAAAGATTAGATACCGATCGCTATGCCTATTATGCGCATAGCGCAGAAACAGTTGTCTTTGAAGCCGATGAAAGTAATAGTTTTTTAGGATCTTATGCACCTTATATTGCAGTCGTCCTGAATGCACACGCCGATCATTTGGAGAATTTCAATTATTCTATCCATGCGTATCGTCAGAATATTATTAATTTTGCAAAAAATGCTTTTTGGCTAGTTATTGATAAAGCGACTTATGATGAGTTAGAGCTTTCATCTGTTTTTGCTCATCATGATAAAATAATCTTCTTAACACAAGAGGCTATATTAGAGTCCAATAAAGCATTATGCACCACCAGTCATTTGGCGGACAACTTGCCTTTGTATCTTAAAACACCGATGTCTTGGCAGCATATTTCAGCAGCCGTAACTATATGTAAAATACTAGGTCATAATGTAGATCAGGTATTAGATCGTGTGAATGTTTTTAAAGGAGTGTCTTATCGTCTTGAAAAAATAGAAACTTCTTATTTTAATTATGTTTGGCGTGATTATGGACATCATCCTAATGAGCTCCAGAATGTTTATAGGACATTAACAGCCGCTTATCCTACACAAAAAAAAATTATCATCTTTCAGCCGCACAAATATTCAAGAACAAAATTCTTTCTAAATGATTTTGTTACTATTTTATCGAACTATGCGCATGTCTATCTGTTACCTACTTTTACGGCTCAAGAAGAATTTGATCCTGCAGGGGATATCACCGTGCTACACTCTTTGTTAAGAAATAGTACAATAGTGAATGTAATGGATGAACTCATCTTTTCAGATACTGACCAGAATACCATTATTATTTTTCAGGGAGCAGGCTCTATCATGGCTAAAGCTTTAGCCTGGTCAAAGGATCATTAATTCTATGCAGCCTTTTATTAGCGTTCCTTCCTTAAAAAATCAATCACTTAAAGACTTAACAACATGGAGGATTGGTGGTTATAGTACTGAAGTTTTTTTCCCAGCAACCATAGAAGAAATCCAACGGATTGTTGTGCACTATAGAATGTTAGATAGGCCATTGTCGGTTATGGGGTATGGTTCGAATTTACTGATCGATGATCGTGGTTTTGATGGTGGTATTATTGTTTTAAAAAAGAATTTTTGTAAACACACGCTTGATCATACCGATCTTTTAGTCCTTGAAGCTGGATTTGCATGCCCAAAATTAGCACGTTTAGCATGGACTATGGGGTTTAAAAATTTAGCTTTTCTATCCGGGATACCCGGCTCTATCGGCGGAGCGATTCAAATGAATGCAGGCGCGCATCATCATGCCATTATGGATTATGTTAAAAAAGTAGAAATGATAGATAC
>RFNU01000165.1 GCA_009927065.1 bacterium
AAATTTGTACTATCGAAGTAAAATAATGCTATCAATGGTATGATAAATAAAGGAATCACTTTAATGCATGTTAAAAAAAACTCTGCTGAACCAGCTGTTTTTACACCTTTACAATTCAACATGGTTATAGAAAAAAGTAAAACAAGTTCCATCATCAGGTTACTGAATGCAGATTGAGGGCCTAAAATTGGTGTTAAATACCCTATACTCGCTACGATAACTGCGGTTGTACTGACCCAAGAAATAACCCAGTAAGTCCACCCTGTAAAAAAACTAGCTGTAGAACCAAAAGCTTCTTTAACATAAACATGTGGTCCCCCTGTTTTTGGGAATTTCGCGCACAGTTGGCCAAAGACTAGCGCAAGAGCAACCGCGCCTAATCCTGAAATAAGCCAACCTAATACACTAAATACTCCATACGGTGCTAAGGTGGCAGGTAGAATAAAAATACCCGATCCTATTTGACTGCCGGTTACTATAGCAAAAACAGACCAAAAACCAATTTTATTTGACATCATCAATCACCTAAATCGAAATTCATTTTTATATAAAGAGACAAACATGAAAATAAAAACAAAAAATTAATATACTCCTTGCGGAGCCTTTCGACTAAAAAACTTAGGGCAAGGTGAGTCAAAAAACATTTTTTAAACTTTTTATTTAATAAACAAAGCGAATTTCGCCATTATATCAAAAAAACATCTTGCATTGTCAATCGTGTTCAATCAAAAAACATGTGTGGCCTTACATTGATTAATTGTGTTCAAAATAGCCATCATTCAAAGAACGTAATGAAATTTTTCTAAAAAATTGATTTAAATATTTTTTGGCAGAATCATCGATGGTTTCCCAAAGCTCATCTCGACACTGTTTTAACTCATCAATCCAAGGGATGTTTTTTGCTTTAAAAAATTCATAATCAGTTTTAATTAAATGAAAACGCAACACTTTTTCTGCTGTATCTTGACCGAATAAATTGACCATATCATGATAGTACATTAAGAGTGGTCGGCTATGATTTTCTAATAATTCACGATTGAAATTTTGATTGAGCATCGTATAACTTGCATAACCATTACAATTTAAATCTAACCAAAAAAGTTTTCCACCCAGCAAACTTAAAAGGCCTTCTTCATTAAAGTTCATTTTATCATGCACTTGCCAATAAGACATTTTTTCTTCGAGATAACTTTGATAATCTTTAAAAGAACGTTGTGTTAACTCAGCCCGCATTAAGAGTGCCTTTAAAGGCTCTTGATACTCTTGTTTTATTTGTTGTAATCGAGCTTTGAAAATCGTCCAAAAACTATCATTTAAACTATCAATTAAGTAGCCACTTTCAATGTAAATATTATTTTCTGCTGATAACCAGCCGCATTTTAAAAAGTTTTTTACAATAGAGGCACCCAACAAAAGATCGCTTGTTATTTTCTTATTAAAAGCAGAAAAATAACTTGCCTTACCACCAGGATGAGCCAATCTTAACATCTTTGGACTCAAAACCATTGTCAAGGTTTGATGAGGTTGATGAATATGTTCAAATGCCATCAAATTAAAACATAACCCATGGTGAATATGATGACAGACTTCTAATAAATTTTCTTTTGCTCGATATTCATTAATAAGATCTTGTACTGTTTTGACGTTTAATAAACTAGGATAATCTTTTTTCCATTGATTAATAATTGGCGCGTAATACTCTTCAGCGCTAGCTGAAAGAACAAGTTCAACACTCAGATCAAGATCCGGATCGGAGTGTTGAGCACGAACAAAAGCATTTTGTATAGAAGTCATGATCTCAATCCATTCTTGGGAGAAGAGATCATGTTCTTGTTCTTGAGGAAGATGAGGTTTATCAATAAACTGTAACAAACGATAATGTTTAATATTCTGCGTTTTGAGTGCTATAAAAAACGACTCATACCAATCATAATAATAAACTTTGTAGCTAAAAAATCCTAACACAATACAAAACGAGCTTATTAAAGAAAATAATACTTCTTTCAAAGATAACTTGAAATATTTAAGGATGTTCATACAGCTCCCTTGTCCACGATGCAGGAGCACGAATAAGCTGTTCTGCCATAAAACGCTCTTCTTCAGTTAGGGCTGCCCATGATTTTAATAAATCTTTTTTGAGTTCATTGATCCAAGATATGGGGAATTTTTTAAAGTAATGATAATCATGTGCCATAAACATCATATTGATGATATGAGCGCGTGTTTCATCATTAAATATTTCTTTCAGAATCTGATTGTTCATCGCCCCATAAACAGAGCCCGTTGCATTCATCCATTCTCCCGATGAGGGAATTGATGCAAATTCATAACCCTTAGACCATTCTTGTAAATAAAGATGTTGCCAAAAAGCTGGTCCTGTTAACATCATGACAATAGGAACCTGATTGATGTTTAAAAAAGGATGTAGCTCGGCCCATGCTTTTTTAGACTGCAAATATTCTTGATAAGATTTATAGTCTTTATTAAGATAATGAGAACGCATTGAGATCAGATCTAAAAACCCTTGATACTGCATGAAATTTCTAGAAGTTATCGACTTTATTAAAGCCCAATGATCGGCATGATAATCAACAATAAAATCATTATTAAAAATAAATCTTGGTGGATTATTCTGTATAGAAAGAGAATGATAAATACCTTTACCGTTCAAATGAGCACCAAAAGCAACATCGCTAGAGACAGCTAAAGGATCGTTCTTAAGTAAATAAGGATTATAGTAACGAGTGCTGCGAAAAATAAATGTATCAATGTCCATGTAAACATTAATATCATACGGTTGCTGAAGATGCCAAACACGTAAAATATCACTACATACGGCGGGAATACCTTCAGAACATTGCTTTAAAGGCTCAGCTATCACTGGATACTCTTGAGGCATCGTCTCTACTGAAGTCATGATCAGATGCAAGGGATAACGCGCTTGCCATTGCTGTAATAAATCATGATGGTAATCTTGAGTGCGCCGATCTAATACAAGTTCAACTACAACATGTACCTTTTGTGCATTCTTATTGGCTTGCTCAAGAAACATGCTCATCTTCTCTTTCCAAGAAAAGAAAGACTGTTGATCGCCTCCGATAGGATTAACGTCGTTTAATCTATCTCCTTGAACCCATATTTGCAAAAGTCGATAACGTTTTACGTCAAGATCGGATAATTTTTGATAAAATGCCTCATACCAATCAAATTGATATATCAACAATAAATAAAAGAATGAACAAAGAATATAAACCAAGAAAAAAATAAATGGGAAATTTAAGCGTTTCTTCACAGGTTTTACAAAATTCATGAAAGTGATCAAAAGAAAAGCGCCTAAAACCAAGTCCCTTCAGTATAGGCACACTCACTTTTAAAAGCTACTGATGATCAACAATCATCAGTATTGCTACGAGCATTATGAAATTTTAAGTTTTTGTCCATCTCCGTAAGCAACAATCACAGAGCAGCAAATATTAGCAAAAATATTACAGATAGTGCGGAACATGTCTAAAATTCGATCGAACCCAATAATTAATCCAATAGCTTCATTGGTAATACCTAAGCTGTGGAGAACGATCATTAAAGCAACCAAACATCCTGATGGAATACCGGCAATCCCAAAAGAAGTAATCCAACTAATAAAAACAATAGAAAGTTGCGCGTTCAATGTCATAGGATGCCCATAAGCTCTTGCTAAATATAAGGCTGCAGCAGAAACAAAAAGGGCTGTACCTGACATATTAATAGTAATCCCCAAAGGAATCATAAAACGTGTTAAACGAGGATTAATGCCACATTTCTCTTCTAAACAATCTAAAGCGACAGGCAATGTTACTGCTGATGAACTCGTCGAAAAAGCTGTGATTAACGCTGACTGTATTGCTTTTAAGAGTTTCTTAGGGTGGATATTAGCTGCACCATATAAGACGCACAACCATAATATGCTATATAAAAAAATAGCCACTATGACCATAATAAAGAAGACCCCCAAAGAACGGAAGGCCTCTAAATTAATTTTAACACTCGCGTCAAAAACCAAACAAAAGATTCCTAGAGGTAGGGCTCGCATCACTAAACGAGTAATACCTAATGTTGTATCAAAAATACCTTGCAGAACATTATTGATAGAACCGGCTAATGATTTGTCAATAGAGCTCAAGGTAACTCCAAAAAGCATACTAAAAACAATAATCCCAATCATTTCACCATCAGCAAGTGCACGAAAAATATTGCGGGGGAAAAATTTTAAGAGAATATCTGTAAACAGTGACATTTCTTGCGTTGCAAGATTGATTTGAATCGCTGGAGGCTGAATCTGAAAAAATGGCTGAAAAAAACTAAAACTGAGCCATCCAACTAAAACGGCACAAATAGAGTTCACAAAAAAAACCCCGCCGACTTTAGCTGCTAATGAGCGTCCATAATCATCCTGACCTATCTTGCTCATTCCGAGTATTATCGAGCTAATAATTAAAGGAAAAACAGACATCATTAATGCATTTAAAAACAAAGTGCCTATTGTTGATACGGGGGGTAAGATATATTGAATAATAAAATTATTATATTTCAATAAAAATCCACTTGAAAAAGCAAATCCTATCAGCAAAAGAGTATTGTTTAATGATTTCATATAAAAGGCAAACCCTTCTTTTTAGTAATAGATAATATATATAACTCTGACAACTCCCGCCACTCAATTGCTCAGGCAATGCCAGTGGGAGCTTCTTCTTTTTTGCGACCCATCCTCAGCAACCTGAAGACTTTTCGCGCAAGCAGTTGGGCCGGTAACTCTCACTTCAGGGGAACTCTTGACGCAAATGCTTTGTCCCAGCATATCGGCTCATCCGATTGCTTGGATTGTTCGTCTCACATTGATATCTCTATCATGGAGCCGATCGCACGATGAACATTGCCATTCCCTAACGGACAACAGCGTAGCCTCCATTCATCAAGCAACCCGTACAAACCTGCACTCCCTCTCTTTCGCCTGTGTATCAATGAAAAACACACCTAAGACCGGAAAATAATTTATACCATTGTTTTATTATTGAGTTGAGCATATTCTAATTTATTTTGATTGTTGAATAAAGCGGCCCAACTACGCTCCATATAATGACCGGCTTCAGGATTATGATGATCATTGAGTTCTTTAAAGAGTGCAATATAAAGTTCCATTTTATTGTCAAGGATTAATTGTTTATTGACAGCAAAAATACCACAAGCTGATTGAAAATTCTGATTATTGTTAGGAAAAAAATTCTTTAACCAAAGACCATAAGGTCTAATATCTGCGGGTTTTAATTTTATATCGTTGTTGAAATGAAAATTTTCCGTGTTTGTACAGGCATAATGCTCTATTGTGAAATCAAAACTAGCCTCAACTATTGGTTTTTTAAAGTTTTCCCCGAAAAAACAATAACTTGAGAATGGATAGTTTTTAAACAAATACTGAACAGCTTGTTTCTTAAGAGGATGACTCTCAAAAGATGCTGGTAAAAAAATGTTATGATCAGCAAGATTATTGTGTTGATGAATGATGTGATAGAGGTAACTATGTCCTTCTCTTCCCACATTTTCTAGTGGAATAACAATACTATTTTTTGGAAGTTTACTCTCTAGAAGTATGTCACCTTTATTATAAATATATATTGTTCTAAAGTTTTTAAAATGCTTATTATTTAAATAATCTAAAGACTCATGATAACGGGCTAAAATGAGGTCTGTATTTCTCTGGACATACCCGCAATACAATTGGCTGATTAAACCATGTATTATTATCGTCAAGACTATCGCGGTTAAATAAACCCCATAGAAAACTCTTTTCATTTTCATTGAATTTATGTTTTGATTAATATCATTATAGTTGGTTTATGACAACTGCCCCTGTGAACTACCCATCCCCTAAAGAAGAGGAGCTTCCGATTAAGCAACAGCAATGATTCGCTGGTGTTTAATCTTCTTTTTTGACGCTTCATCGAGCACA
>RFNU01000032.1 GCA_009927065.1 bacterium
TACAGGGGGAGATACCTTAATCCAATCTCTTCAAGCCGCTTTAAATCGAGATACTAAGGATGCTCAAGAGGATGCTTTAATGATACTCTTTAGCTCATTGAATCAAGCACGAACGGCATATGAGGGTAGTGCGAGCCAATATATTGCAGCAGCCCATCCTTTATCGAAAGAACAAGCAAGAGACTGGTCGTGTATGCCTGGTGTTGAGGAGCGGCTTCTCGATGGACTGACGCCTAAGCGATTATCACAAGAGCCAGCTGAGAATCCCGAAGGTATCCCGCTAGAAGAGCAATATGTGCAATGGTTAGCGCATAGTTTTATCAGCAAAACAGCAGAGGGACTTTTACCTTCACCTGTGTTGTACTCCATGGTGTTACAAGCCTTACCAGAAGGCTTGCGCTGTAGGATTGAAGCTCAAGAAAGGTATCATTTTAGTATTGAAGCTGGTGTGGATAAAGAAGCAGTGATACAACAGTATGTGCAGCAGTATCAAGGACAACAACGCGACAGACTTACAGCGATAGCAAAAGCACTGCTAGGCAAAGATGAAGTCAGTCTTGTTGAACTGCAGCAAGCGGTGTTTTTTAACAAGGATGATGAAACACAAAAGTTATCTTTACATTACGAAGCTGTTTTAGAGTTTTTCCCTCACAGCAATGCTGAGCTTATTAAACATCACTTGAAACATTGGTTATTAGAACTTGGGTTTGCTTCAGAGATTGCTGGAACACTTGAAGAGCAATATGCTCTCTTACAAAAGAGTATCGATACAATACTAAAGCAACAAGCTCGTCATCGAATCGAGAGAATCTTAAAGACATCATATCAGACTCCCAAAGAAGCCTATGATGATTTGAAGTGTACAAGTTCAGGATTAAGATTACTGTCTCAACCTAAAGATGCGCTGGTGATACGCGACCAATCAGGAATACAGCAAAATATTACGGCATTATTAGACATCGATAAGGAAGAGATGAAAGCGAATATTCTTGCACAGACAGGCATGGGTGCTGATTGGCTAGAGCTGTTGAATCATGTCTTGATAAGAGAACAAAGAGATGGGATAGATAGCTGTTTATCATTAGCAGCAGCAGGATTTGCAGGCATACTTCATAAAGAAGGTAATATTGATACTACAGAAGTTGCAAGAGCATTGAGACAGTCAAAAGATAGGTTGTTAGCGTTAGGTAGTGCTTATCAGCTATTCCATCCCGATCATTATTTTCATTATTATGTGAGCGATGGGGCTTTAAAAACGGCACTGAAGGAACAGCTTTTAGTCAAAATAAGCCAAGAGTTGGGTAATGATTATTATGAACGCACTCCGTTTTTTTGCCAGCAAGAACTTGTGACGGAGATTGTGGGTGAATGGATAGCAAACAACGAGTTACCTCAAAGGAATCGAGAAATGAAAGCTTTAGTCACTTGGTTGGTCTTTCAAAGGAATACTGCAAGTATTATCCTTTTACAATCAAATTCAATGTTATCATCTTTATTGAAAGAGTCCCCTGCTTTCGCGGGAAAGTTATTCGTAGGGATAGCTAAACAAGGTTCTTTAGAGCTTATTCAAATCCTTTTAGAGGCTGGTGCTGCTGTTGATTTAAAAGATAGTTATGGCCATACAGCCCTTACGAGGGCAGCTAGAGAAGGTCACTTAGCAGTTGTCCAAGTCCTTTTAGAGGCTGGTGCCACTGTTGATTTGCAAGACAATACTCGTATGACAGCCCTTATGTATGCAGCTCAAGAACGTCACTTAGCAGTTGTCCAAGCTCTTTTAGAGGCTAGAGCCGCTGTTGATTTACAAGATTTTCTGGGTAAGACAGCCCTTATGTTTGCAGCACATCGAGGTCATGTAGAAGTCGTTCAAGCCCTTTTAGAGGCTGGTGCCATTGTTGATCTAAAAGATGATTATGGCGACACAGCTTTTGCGTGCGCAGCTTGGAGAGGTCGTGCAGATGTTATCCAAGTCCTTTTAAATGCTGATGCTCATTTAAATTTCATTAAATCTTTTATCTTGCGTGTTGTGTATTTAAAACATTTTTCATTCCAGTTTAAAAGCAACCTTAATAACAAGAATATCTTTAACGCTTTAACCCATGCTTTAAAAAGAAAAGATGATCAATGCGCTTGTATTTTGATCAATCGATTTGTAGCTATTGATTTCAATGATAGTCATATTGATTTCCGCTCTTTGCTGTTCATGGTAGCCCAACAGGCTCAACCATCAACGTTAGATCTGCTGATGTATCGTAGTGCTCAATGGAGATTTCCAGGAGTTATTCAGCGCGATAATATT
>RFNU01000153.1 GCA_009927065.1 bacterium
ATCATGCGCTTTCCTCTGTTTTGGATGCTTTTCTAGCAATTAATTGATAAGTGCGCTCATCAATAATACCTTGATCGAGTTTGCGCTTCGCATCTTTTGCAATGGGCTGGCCATAAAGTTCCAAGAGCTCTCTTGTTTTAGCAGTGGCTAATTCAACGGGCGTATCAATTAATATATCCCTGATTTCTTGAGTAAAAACAAGATATTCACGTAATGCTATCCTTTTTCCATCAACAGTTCTAACCAGTTTTTGCCAAACAACCATACGCATTGACTCAATAATATCAAGAGCTCGACCATGTCTCTCTTCAGGAGGAAAGGAGGAGATCATCCGTCGAACACTATCAGCAACTCCATTAGAGTGAACTGTTGTATAAACAGGATGGCCTGTTAAAGCCGCATCAATAACAGCAGCAATCGTTTGCTCATCTCGCGCCTCTCCTACGAGAATCAATCTGGGTTTACGACGTAAGGCATTGCGGACACCAGCGGCAAACGTTGGTAGATGACGAGGAATCTCTGATTGAGAAATCACACAAGATGTTGCCTCGATGTTATCATAAACAAACTCAATCGGAGATTCATACGTTAAAATTTTTCTATGAGAGCCCGATCCTTCTGCAATTGACCGAATAATTGAGGCTAAAAGGGTCGATTTTCCAGAGCCTGTCGATCCAGTGATAACGATAATACCCTGTTCTGGTGCAAAGTTTTTAGTAATATCTTCTTCGAGTTGAACATCTGCCAACGAAGGAGGATCGATCGGAATGGAACGTAAGGTGATTTGCAGCCCATCAGCTCCATTGACTAAACAAGCGGTGGCATTGACACGAAAACGAATACGTTCAAAACGAGATGGTCTGATTTCATAATTGGTATCCAAATCAACGCCACTAGATAATTGTGTTGTTGCATTAGGGCCATAAATTTCATTAATCATTTCAGCGACTTCAGAGCTTAGCAACGGGCGTCCCGTAATGGCATACAAGTGTCCGTAAATCTCCGCAATCATAGGCTCTTGCGTCTGAAGAGTGATATCAGAAGCTTGATTTTGAACGCAATGCAATAGCATTGTGTCAAGATCTTTTTTCGTGATCCTGGGCGGCGTCATTTTGACAAGATAATCAGATTGTGCAACTTTCATCTTAAACTACGCGAGAACCTATACCGGATGGTCAGGTGGGATAGCGCCCGTATTAAACGGCCAATCTCGCTCCTCCTTTACAGTGAGCTATCTTAATCATCAAGATTCGTTATCAAATTCTATTCAATATTTTAATCACATTATTTTATTCTGTAAAAAATATGTAAGAATGCCAACGTTGATAGTCTCCTTCTAAAAATCCTTGCTGAGCTATCGCTAAAATCCGTTGATTAATGTTCATAACATCAGCATTCATTGTCACACCATTTTCAATTTCATTGATGATCGGTGCTGTCATTAGCCCTTGCTGAAAGAGCCTATGGAACGCTATCATTCCTAAATATTCTTGATTGAGTCTATCTATATTATTACTAAAGATGCGAAACGCTTGTTCCTTGCCCGCTTCCCAGCCTTGCTCGACATATTTAGCCCAAACTTCTTTTTCCAGATTATTACCAGGTAAAAAACTTTTATCTGGTACTGCAGGTTCAAGAATGTTTTCAATAAGATATTCTCGCCATGTTAACGGTGTTGTTAAGAAAGCAGCATCTTTTAAAATCTTAAAAGTCTTATCAGCAATAATGAGATGATTTGATGAGACTTTTTCAATACTACGATCAGATTGTATAACAACAGGTGGCAAAATATCATGATCTAACATAATAGGCTGAAAATTATATATCTTATCTAATAACGATGCCTTATTTTTTAAAGCCTCGTTAATAATATGATAATGAAAGCGCAAACTACATTGAGCTGAATACATTAAGGCACTATCTCTAATCACCTCAAAACGGGTAGGGGCTAACTCATAAGGCTGTAATACAAGATCTTGATTCATTACAAGAATTTTATCACGATCTGCATCCCTAATAATAATCTTGTTACTTCCGCACCCCAGTAAAAATAGCAGGGCAATACTTATTATTAACCGCATGATGGCTACCTATATCTCAATTCTATCAATTGTTCATCTGGAAAAACGATAAGATCTGCTTTTTGATGAATTTGTAAAGCCACATCCCTAACGACATCGACCAGTTTAATGTTTTGATGATTTAATGTGACGATTGGTGGAATAATAGACTTTGAACCAATAACTTGCACTTTATACCCTGTCAATCCAGAAATATCATTTAAAAGCTGTTCTACAGGGCCTGACCAGTCAATAAAGACTGTTCGGTTAAGAACGTAATTATCAGTGACTAAAGCATCTCTGCGAGGAAGCTTAATTTCTTTATCTTGAAACAAAAAGAAATTTGAAAAGTTTTTCAAATCTTTTTCTAAATTTGAAATTTGAGCAGTTAGTGTCTTATCAACATAAGTTGCTGTATCCGGACTCTCGATTGGCTCTTTATCATCATCAACAGAATAATAACTTGAACCACACCCAGTGAATGGCAACAGCATAAAAATGAGAAATGCACGGTACAAGTGGAAAATCATATTCAATGCTTTCTAAATCAATAACTATACCAACTAGCATAATCGATATCACGATTTCTGCAAACACTATAAAATGTTACTATAGTAATGTTCATGGGGGCAGCGATGAATTCATGAGCTGCAAAAATTATTTTAATTGAGGATAACTGCAATCATGACTATAAGTGACTATATGAAAACTATGGCTGATTTGCTTGGATGTAAGTTTGAAATATTTGGAAAACCAATAAGTTCCGATAAAGTATTTGCTGACGACGGGTTACTACCAGCATTCACAAAACGGGCTGAAAGCTTATCAACTTTTGTTTTGAACAAAACATTAGGCGTTTCTTATCAAAAAGTATCAGGTAGTGTTTCGGGATTAAAAGTATCATTCGATGAATCCATTCCAAACTCCTATCGAATTCTTTGTATGCTTGATGTCTTAATAGAGTTAATTCATCAAAGCTCTTCTGCAAAAAATATAAAACTAGATGAACTGCTCTACGATTAAGAGAAAGTTTATTTTATTTACAGAAAACACTCAAACGGAGTAAAAGTATGGCGGCGGGTCAAGGCGGCAATCCTAATCAAGATTCTAGTGGGTTAGGGATTTTATGGTTTATCGGTAGCTTATTTGTGATTTTTGGACTTATTTGGTTAAAATTCAAAGATCAAATTATTGGTACATATGTTTTTATCAAAAAAATGGAACTGTTGTTTCTCGATGTTCTTTCCTATCTCCCTTTGACTTCATTTAATGACAATGTCAATCAAATGCTTGATTTTATTTTATTAAATCCTGACACCCAAGACTTGGATGCATTACTATATATTGGCCAACAAACCGGCTTTTATTTAAGTTTTGTGATGCTTCTTTTGTCTGCTACATCCTTACGATTAGTTTGGAATAAAAACACTCAAGTGCGGTGTGTCACAAAACACAATATGAACACACTAAGCACACAAGAAGAAAAAAATTGGGTAAAAATCATGCCTGTTATTAATTTAAATCTTATTGATATTGATATTAATACGGGCCCATGGAGCATGGCCTTAACCCCATTACAGTTTTGTAAAAAAAATGAATTGGTTTCTGTTGAGACGGTTATAGATAGAAAATCTCCCTGGAAAACAGAGGGGGTTAAAAAAGCGAATTTAATTAAAGAGAAAGCAGAAATTGTTTTTAAAAAACAAATGGGCAAGTTGTGGGAAGGTGAGTTTTCTTTGCCAGATTATGCAAGAGCTCTTTTTGCAATCTTTTTAGCTCGAATAGAACATGACGTTCAAGGATCGGCTGAACTCCTTGAAGATTTATCAGTTTCTTATTCTAAAGGTGTTCCCGATTTTTCTCTTGTTGAGCCGCTTTTGAAAAAACATCGTCAATCAAAAGCTGCTATAAAATGTGTACAAAGTCATGCTTATGTTCTCACTGTTATGGCAGCGATGTTAAAGTTAGCAAGAACAGATGGAGTGTTAGCGACTGCTGATTTTATTTGGCTCAAACCCATAGATAGAGAATTATGGTACATGCTCAATTGCGTTGGTCGACAAACGCCTTATTGTGAAGTTGCAGGCCCTTATGCTCATTTAATTGCAGAATTAGAGTTAGGAAGACCCCTTTTTAGACCAGTTATTAATCAAGCTATCATTGCATTAGAACAGGCCTTAGAAAAAATCATCTATCTTGATGATGAAACAAAAGCCAGTAATTAAGGAAATCCAGTATTATGACTAATTTTCGTGGAATTGATGAAAAAAGTGAACACTCAGCACGTCAGATGACGCGGGATACTCGCCCGCTAGGTACAAGATTAGCTGATTGGCTTTGTGAACCAACAACTTGTTTTACAATTATTTCGATACTAGGAATAGCAGGATTTATCACTCCTATCGGTATAGAAATATATTTTCTACTGTTAGTTGGCCTAAATATTTTTTATCTTACTCGTCATACCTCTTTACCCTTTAAGATTCCTAAAGTCGCGCGTATCCCGGATTATAATGACTGTATCCCGGGAACCAATACACCTAAGCTATCAGCGGGTATTACTTTTTTTGGTAACGAGCAAATTACAGACAAAGAACTTTGGTTTTCAAATGATGATATGAGAACTCACGTTCTTATTTTCGGATCAACTGGTTCTGGTAAAACTGAAGCGTTAGTTTCATTAGCCTTCAACTCCCTATGTCAAGGAAGTGGTTTTATTTATATTGACGGTAAAGGCGATAATTCTCTTTATGCAAAAATCTTCTCTATGGTTCGTTACATGGGGCGTGATGATGATCTTCTTTTAGTAAACTTTATGACGGGTGCTCGTGATATTATTGGTGCGCAAAAAACTCGTCTTTCTAATACAATGAACCCCTTTAACCAAGGTTCATCGTCGATGCTTTCAGAACTTGTTGTTTCCTTAATGGACTCTGGTAGTGGTGGTGGTGATGGTGATATGTGGAAAGGAAGAGCAATCTCTTTCGTTCAGGCTTTAATGCGCATTTTAACGGTCATGCGTGATGAAGGCCATTTACTCCTTGATGCTCACACTGTGCGTAACTACTTTTTACTCGAAAAACTAGAGCAGATTGTTGTTGATAGAATGTTTCCTCTTGATAATGGCTCGCCCATACCATTAAATGATCTGCCTGATGTTGTCTTACAACCGCTGAAAATGTATTTAGATAACTTACCAGGTTATGTTCCTTCACGAAAAGGCAATCAAGCTGGAGAAGTAAGAGAACAGCATGGATTTATCACCATGCAATTAACAAGGGTCTTCTCTTCTCTTGCAGATACTTATGGCCATATTATTCGGGCCAACTTAGCAGAGATTGATTTTAAAGATGTTGTTTTAAACCGTAGAATACTATGCGTGCTCTTACCAGCGCTTGAAAAATCTCCAGATGAGCTTTCCAATCTTGGTAAAATTATTGTTGCCTCGATTAAAGCAATGATGGCTTCAGGTTTAGGTGAAGATGTCGAAGGAACTTACCAAGATATTATTCAGCGTAAACCAACAAACTCACCAACACCTTTTGTTTGTATTATGGATGAGTATGGTTATTATGCTGTAAAAGGATTCGCTGTTGTGCCCGCACAAGCACGTTCATTAGGATTCTCTGCTATTTTTGCTGGGCAAGATTTACCTGCATTCCAAAAAGTCTCTAAAGAAGAGGCTGCTTCTATTGGTGCTAACACTAACATTAAAATTTGTATGAAGCTTGAAGATCCAGCTGAAACTTGGGATTTTTTCAACAAAGTAGCTTCTGAAGCTTATGTCACCAATGTGAGAGAGTTTGCTTCAAATTCAGATAGTTTGACACAAACATATGCTGACACTCGCTCAGCCAGTGTTGACAAACGCGCAAGGATTGATATTTTGGATTTAAAAGATCAGCTGATGGGTGATGCTCATATCTTTTTCCGATCTAGAATTGTTCGCGCTAGGATGTTTTATGCCAACCCTAAACCGGCTAAAAAAATGCAAGTCAATCAGTTTTTATGTATTGAAAAACCAAGCGAAGATATTCTTGTGTCCTTGGACTCTGTTTTTAGATCGTTTTATAACGTACTGTATCACAATAACTACACTGTTCCTAAAATAGAACAACAAGAATTTATTGAAAAAATCGTAAACTCATTCAACGATCCACAATTTGAGTCACTCCAAGACAAAGCTATTCACTCTATCTTAAGTATTTTAGATGGAGAAATTAAAGAAGCGGAAGAAGAGATTGCGATAGAAGAAAGTTCTGCTGTTTTTGATGGAAGCGTTCATTTATTTTCTGCTCATTCTATCCCTAAAATTGCTGATGTTATTTTGAAAAAAGGAGAACGAGAAACATTAGAAAAGCCTCTTGTGTCCAGAGCTAAAACAGCCAATGCAATGATTAGAGTGGAGCGTAGCTTGGGTATAAGTAAAAATAAAGCTCAACCGATTATCGATGATTTTCTTGACAATATGAAAACTAGCTCTACTTATCCAGAAACTCATCTGAAACGAATAGAAGTTAAGGTTGCGAAAAAATTACTCAATGATGTGATTAATAAATTAAGTAAAGGTATTGTTGAAGGACAGTCATAATTGCACATTTTATGTTCGCTAGATAATTAAAACTTATTGAGCAGCGAAAATAAAAAGAGGTGTATTCTCCCGCCACTAAATTGCTAAGGGGATGTGAGTGGGGGCTTCTTGCGTCCCCTCTTCAGCAACCTGAAGACCTCTCGCTGAAGCAGTTGCACCGGTAACTCTCGCTTCGGGGGAACTCTTGACGCAAATGCTGTGTCCCAGCATATCAGCTAATCCGATTGACCGGATGTCTCGTCCAGCATTGATATCTCTATCATGGAGCTGATCGCACGATAGACATGCCATTCCCTAACGGACAATGGCTTAGTCTCCATCTTCTAACCACAACAGCTACACACTTTATAAGCCAAAAATCGCTTGGGTCAAAACTCATGCTGGTATAATATCTTGTCAATCAGCCGATCCTATAAGGTCTCGCTATCCATCTCCACTCAAATTTTTTACAAAAATGTTGAATGGTGCACTCCGCGAGTTTTGTTAAAGAAAACAAGAGAATCAAATCCACCGCGGCTGAAAATAAACTCTCATCCGAGCCCATCATTAAGCGAGTTGCACTCTCTTTGCTGTTTCTTGAACAGCGCTTGATTGAAGATCTGGCGCAGTTGCTGTAGTAGATGAAAATTTTAATATTACTGGCTGAGCACTGCCATCATAGGGCATGTGAGTTGCATGATAACTCAGCAACGATCTGTCTCCTTGAACATCACTACGCTTCTGGTCTGCAGGATGATCATCAGCTTGACCGTAAAACATCTTCTTGAGACTCACGAACGCTTTAACAAGACATTGCAGAATATATTCTAATACACTCAGATGAATTGGTTCATTCAAAATAGCTGTGATCTCTCTTGAATCAGCAGCAACATCTCTCGCTATTTTTCCGTTGTTATCTGTTATGAATATACTTGCTCGATATTTCTGTCTTAAATGTCTAATCATAGCGAGATTACCCGCCTCAATAGCATGATGTAAAGCTGTTTTTCCTTCACCATCAAACCTATC
>RFNU01000118.1 GCA_009927065.1 bacterium
AACAGGGGGAGACATCTTAATCCAATCGCTGCAAGCCGCTTTAACTTCAGAGACCGAGGATGCTTTAATGATACTGTTTAGCTCATTGAATCAAGCGCGAACAGCCTATGAGGGTAGTGCGCGCAAATATATTGCAGCAACCCATCCTTTATCAAAAGGACAAGCGCGAGATTGGTCATGTATGCCTGGTGTTGATGAGCGGCTTCTCGATGGACTGACGCCTAAGCGATTATCACAAGAGCCAGCTCACAATCCCGAAGATATCCCGCTAGAAGAGCAATATGTTCAATGGTTAGCGCATAGGTTTATCAGAACAACACCAGAGGGACTGTTACCTTCACCCTTGTATTACTCTATGGTGTTAAAAGCCACCTTGCCAGAGAGCTGGAGTTGTGGGGTTGAGTCTAAAAACACCTATCATCTCACGATCGGCTATCCAGCAGGTTACATTGAGCAGTCTGAAAAGACACAAAAAGACAAGCTGTTAGCCATAGCACGAGGATTGTTGGGTGCAAAAGAGGATGAAGAGGTTAGCTTTGCTCAACTGCATCAAGCCTTCTTTCCAAACCTTTCCCAGCAATCCCCATCAGCAGTGCGAGCGTTAAACTATCCAGCAGTACAAAAATTTTTCCCCAATACCACTACAACGATGTTACCTCATCAAGTAAGGAATTTCTTATCAACTGCAGGGTTGAATGTCGACATGACTCAAATCCCACCTTCAGAACAGGGTGAATTTTTAGAACACAGCGTAACTCAGGCAGCACAGCAGACCGCTCAAGCCACACTCTTAAGAGTATTACAGATGACTTATGCTACTGCGCAAGATGCTCATGATGAATTAACGCGTTTAGGGGTGGCTGGTCATGTTGGCTCAGAGCAAAAAGATGTGCTCATCATCAAAGATCAAGAAGGTAATCAGCAAGATATCAGAGAGAGCTTTTCTCAATGGGGTATGGATAAAGACGCCATCAAAGCAAGAATGGGTGAACAAACAGGGATGAATACAGATTGGCTTAATCTTATCAACCTGTTATTTTTGCGGAGCAATACTGATGGCTTGGATTTGTGTCAGTCATTAGCAGCAGCAGGATTTGTAGGAGTGCTTCAAAATGTAGAAGGAGAGATTGATTCTGCAGAAGTTGCAAGAGAATTGAGAGAGTCAAAAGACAGTTTATTAGCTCTAGGTATGGCTTATCAACAATCACATCCCGAGCATTATTTTCATTATTATGTGAGGAATGAGACTTTAAAAAACACACTGAAGGAACATATTTTAGGAAAAACAAGACTAGTTTTGGGCAATGATTATTATGAATGCACTCCGTTTCCTTGTCAGCAAGAACTTGTGACGGAGATTGTGGGCGAGTGGATAGCAAAAAACGAGTTGCCTCAAACTCAAGTAATGAGAGAAAATTTAGTGCGTTGGTTGGTCTTGCAACGGAATACTGCAAGCATTATCCTTTTAAAAGCAAATGCAATTTTATCATCTTTATTGAAAGAGTCCCCTGGTTTTTCAGGACATCTATTTTTAGAGACAGCTAGACAAGGTTATTTAGATATTATCGAAGTCCTTTTAGAGGCTGGTGCTGCTGTTGATTTAAAAGATATTCGAGATAAGACAGCCCTGATGTATGCAGCTATCAGAGGTCATTTAGCCGTTGTTAACACTCTTGTAAAAGCTGGCGCCGCTGTTAATTTACAAGATGGTTATGATTATACGGTCGTTATGTGGGCAACTGAAAAGTCTTATCTAAACGTTCTCAAAGCGCTTTTAGAGGCCCAGCCTAAGCCTGATCTTGATTTAAAAAATAAAGATGGCCACACGCCTCTTCTGAGAGCAGTAATGAAGCGTGATTTAAATATTGTCCAAGCCCTTTTAGATGCTGGCGCCACTGTTGATTTATCGGATAAAGCTGGTAAAACAGCTCTTATGTTTGCAGCTGAAGACGGTCATCTAGATATTGTCAAAGCTCTTGTAAAATCCGGAGCCGCTATTGATTTAACAGATCATGATAGTAATACAGCTCTTATGTATGCAGCTAAAAAAGGTCATTTAGATGTTGCAAAAGTCCTTTTAGAGAGGGGCGCTGCTGTTGATTTAAAGGATTATATTGGCCGAACAGCTCTTATGTTCGCAGCTCAAGAAGGTCATATAGATGTTGTCCAGGCTCTTTTAGAAAGGGGTGCCGCTCTTAGTTTACAAAATCGTCATGGTGATACGGCTCTTACGTGCGCAGTCGAAAATGGCCATCTCGCGATTATTGAAGCTCTTTTAAATGCCGATGCACATTTAAATTTTATTAAATTTTTTATCTTACATGTACGTTATGCAGGATATTTTTCATTCCAGTTTAAAAGCAACCTTAATAACAAGAATATCTTTAACTCTTTAACTCATGCTTTAAAAAGAAAAGATGATCAATGCGCTTGTATATTGATCAATCGATTTGTAGCTATTGATTTTAATGATAGTCATATTGATTTTCGCTCGTTGCTGTTCATGGTGGCCCGAAACGCTCAACCAGCAACGTTAGATCTGCTGATCTATCGTAGTGCTCAGTGGAGATTTCCAGCTTTTATTCAGCGTGACACTATA
>RFNU01000211.1 GCA_009927065.1 bacterium
AAAAGCTATTCTTCATTTATCATTTTAGGTGAGCGAGCATATTGGATGACTGATCGCCATCTTGATGAGTGAACAACCTTAGGGCTTTTTTGATAATAATGAATCGAGTCGATTCTTTATTGGGATTGTTCACTATCAGGTTTTTTATCAACAGCATGTTCTTTAGCGCGTTGATACCATAATGAGGACTGATGTAAATCTTGATCAACGCCAAGGCCTTTTTCATAAAGAAGTCCTAAATTGTATTCTGCTTCTGGATAAGATTGCTGGGCCGCTTTTAAAAACCATTCATAAGCAACTTTATAATCCAAATCAACACCCTTACTGCTCACATATAATAATCCTAAATTATTTTGAGCCTGCGGATTATTGTGTAAGGCTGCTTGAAGAAAATAATCTTTCGCTTTCTCATAATTTAAATCGACTCCAAACCCTTGAGCATATAAAATTCCTAACATAGTAAGAGCCTGATCATAATCTTGACTAGCTGCTTTTTTATACCACTCTAAAGCATGCTTAACATCTACAGGTCGCCCTAAACCTTTCATATATAATTCTGCTAAATAATATTGACTTGAAGCATGTCCTGCTTTCGCTGCACAATAGAAATAATGTTTTGCTTTTTCATAATCAAGATCAACATCAACGCCTGTAGCATAAATAATACCTAAATTGTTTAATGCTAAAACATTATGTTGTTGAGCTGCTTTTTCAAAAAAATAAAGTGCTTTTGATGTATTTTTCTCAACACCTATTCCTGCATTCAGCATATAACCAACTTGGTTACACGCCATACTCATTCCTTGATCTGCAGCCTTACTATACCACTCAAAAGCTTGCTCATAATTTATATCATTCTGGTATCCATGAAAATAAAAATTCCCAAGATTATATTGTGCTTCTGGAATATTATTCTCTGCTGCTTTTAACATAAAAGAATAAGATTTTTGATAATCAATAGGTACAATATCTCCTGTTCCATAAAGCAATCCTAACTCTAAGAATGCTTGTGGTTGCTGATGATCAGCTGCAAACATTAAAAAATCGATTCCTTTATCAGGCAAAACTGGACCGCCCCATCCATGAATATAGGAAGCGCCTACATAAAAAGTTGCATCAACGTGTTTTTGCTCAGCAGCTTGTTCAAAATAACGCCGTGCTCGTTCATAGCCTCTTCTGGAAAGAGCGATTTGACCTAACTCATAAAGCGCCTGTGCCGATCCTTGTTGAGCTTGATTTTTTAGCCTTTCTTGATGAAGAAGGGCCTTTTCATACTCAATACGTTCAGAACGATCAGTCAAATAAGAAGGAAGAAAAGCGCAAAGACAGTACCCTGTCACTCCCAAGAGAGTCATGATAGTGATACAAGTCATAATTTTTGAAATACGCGGTAAAGGCAAGAGTGTTCCTCACTATCAAACATAATAAACGATAGACAACGGGCGATCAACATGTTAAATTTTTGTCATTTGTCATCATAAAGTCACATAAAATTTATGCCTTCAAGTTTTTTTCTATCTTCTGAAGAAATATTATCATTGCCTGAAAAAGAAAAACAAGCTTTCTTTAATGCGTTTTTCAGCAAGTTGGAATCTGGTGAACTTCGTAGTTGCTATTTTGACGGCACACAATGGGTTTATGATGCTTGGATTCGAACAACAATACTGAGTTATTTCAAAACGCATTCTTCCATGAGTATGGAAGGATATCCCCATTCTTTTGATAAAATTCCTCTACAGAATACGAGTTCCTTAGTGCGGCGCATCCCTGGAAGTCTTGTTCGCAGGGGGGCTTATATTGGTCAAAATAGCATATTAATGCCATCATTTGTTAATATAGGAGCATATATTGGGGAAGGTACGATGCTTGATACATGGTCTACTGTTGGCTCATGTGCTTATATTGGAAAAAGATGCCATTTATCTGGTGGTGTTGGTATTGGTGGTGTACTTGAACCTGTTACACAACAACCTGTGATTATTGAAGATGATTGTTTTATTGGCGGTCGCTGTGAAATCGCTGAAGGCGTTCATATTGGTTATGGAAGTGTTTTAGCAGCAGGTGTCTTTTTAACACAAAGTACAAGAATTTATAATCGCCAAACCGGAGAGATTTCTTTTGGATCGATCCCTCCTTTAAGTGTTGTTGTACCAGGAAGTCTTGCTCTTGACGATCGTTGCAGCATCGCTGCAGCTCTTATTGTCAAAACCCGCGATCAAAAAACCTCTCACAAAACAGCATTAAATGACGTGCTAAGAGATTTCAAGATTGACTCCTGTATTTAATGAAAAACATCTTCTATGGCTTCATCAACTGTTGCAATGTCAATCTATAACGCCTATAGATGATGGAGCCCAAAGCCTCATCCATGATTTTTTAAAAGAAATTATTTCAAATATCGATACTCATCAAGCCCATGGGATCGCTACAAACAATACAGCTTATTATTTTAACAATAATCAGCCAACCCTTGTTTTTGCAGGGCATACTGATGTTGTACCTGCTGGGCAACAAGAATGGATCGCTAACCCTTTTCAATTAACAAGATTGGAAGACAGATTAATTGGTAGGGGAATAGTGGATATGAAAGGGGCTATCATCTGCTTTTTAGCAGCGCTGGAACATATGCTGCAATATCATCCATTAAGTTGTCCTTCAATCATGATATTACTCACAAGCAACGAAGAAGGTTGTGGGACACAAGGATTACAGTATTTGCTGAAAGACATCGTTGTCCCTTCTCCTTCTTTAGTCATCATAGGAGAGCCTTCATCAATCGATATTCCAGGCGATTGTATTAAAACAGGTCGAAGAGGATCAATACATGCTGAAGTTGATTTAAAAGGCCAACCTTATCATGTTGCTTATGCGGGTGATTATCATCCACTTTATTATATAGAAGAGCTTGTAGCTCAATTAAAAGCGATTGATTGGGATTGTGGTATTGATATTCCCTTTTTTGCAAAAAGCTCTTTTCAAATCACAAAGATTCAAACTCAAGAATGTGTTGAAAATGTCATACCGGCTTCATTAAAATTGCGCTTCAATATACGTTACAGTCCAGCAACATCATTAGATATTTGTAGCAATCTTCTTGATCAAACCTTAAAAAAATATCCTCTTCAATCCACAACTCGTTGGAGACAAGGTGCAACCCCTTGGCGTTCAAGCATCACTGATCAAGATATAGAGCGCTTATTAAAAGCGCACTGGGCCTACAAGGGATACTTCTCCACAGATGGTGGAGTGTCTGATGGCTATAAAATAGCAGCTCAGCTCACTGACAGAATTATTGAATTAGGTCTTTCACACAAAAGTGCTCATCAAATTAATGAATGGACGACGCTGAATGATTTAAAGACATTAACCGAATTGTATATTCAGCTCATGCTTAAAATTACGAATCGATCCTTGTAACTTCATCAAGCCTCATTGCGCAGAAAAATCTTATAAACTCAGCGAAATCACTTGACCTTTATAGGATCGATCACCATCCACATTCATGATTTGACCCATAATGAATGGCATAATGTGCTTATCAAGGTCTTTGTCTGAGCGTGGTCAACTGACGCTGAAAATAGACGGCCGCAAAAGGTGTTGTATTAAAGATCAAAGATTTAGAGTTGAGGTTGAAATGATTGGGAATACAATCCCCATATTGCTCCGTGATTGTCTCTGCATCGTTTTTGACAGTCTGATCTTCTTTCATTTGTATTTCTTTTAAAATTTCAGATTTTAAGAGAAAAATACCTTGATTCATCAGCTGTATAATAACAAGTATTTCAGCAAGTTTTTGAATAGACTCAGCATAACTTGAATAGTCCAGATCATGCTCAAACCCCTTCAAAGACGCCCAATCATGCTCATGCAAACACTCTTTAAAATGTTTTTCTAACGTATGAATCGAAAAGCTATAACCATCTTCTTCTCTCATATGTTTTAAATACTCATCAATAATGACTCGCTTCATAAAACCATAATCTGCAGATTGCAAGATTAAACTCACATCAAAACCAGATAATCCACTATAATCACCGACATAAAATGGTCCCGGTGTGACTTTATAATGTTCTTGATTTTCATTCTTAATAAAAGGAAAAACACCTGAGTTCGAGCAAAAATGCAAACTGTTTTCATGAAACTCGCCAACAATAGTAGAAAAACCGAAGAATTTTCTGATTGCTAGATAAATCTTATGAGTGTGTTCAATATCAAAAAATCCTGCAAAAATCGCACAGACAAAGCGGTAACCTTGATTTATCTTTTTATAAAAGTAATTACCATAAGTTTGCTTAGCTAGCCAAAAATCATATAACTCTCCAGCTGTTTTTAAGAATACTGGTTTTTTCTTGTCAATCTTATTAATTAATGACTTTTTACTTAAATTTAGAGCTATTTGTAATGGCACTGGTTTTTTTCCATCAACTAAACGATTGCTTAATAAGAGTTCTTTGCCAATAAGTTTTTTTATTAATTCAACCTCACTGGATTTAAAAACCTCCGTTTTGCAGTCTTGTTGAGTAAGGCGCTTTATTTTAATAAATAAAGGATTATCCTGTGAATGTTCTTGAGTCACTAATCTTTTTAATGTTGATAAATCCTTCTGCGTAAAACTCTCCAGCGCTACACTTGTTGGCTCAAGATTTGAGGCAATCAGTTCTTGCTCTGCCCATGAATGCAATGCATTATTGATCATTAACACAGGATCAACACTTTTATTGTATTCTTGAAAAGATTTAATAATCAGCGGAAAACATTTCGCCTCTGTTGCACTCTCAAGATCAATAGTACCTATGGTGCTTTTATATTCATTGCTTAATTGACAAAGCTTTCGATAGGACTCTGCCTGATACAGATCTTGCTCATGATCTGTATCTGTTGAT
>RFNU01000146.1 GCA_009927065.1 bacterium
GCAGCTGTGATAAATTGCTCCAAGATTTACTTGGCCCTGGTTACAGTGAACTAGACGTTAATGTGACCAAAGATCGCAAAGGAATTGCAGGAAGTATCAATAATCTTGCAGGTATGTTGTATCATGGCCATATTCACCCAAAATTCATAGGTCAGAAAGCATCTTGTTTTGAAAAAGTCGCTCTGACCAAACAACAGTGCTACCAGTTTTCTTTGAAAGATGTCACTTTTTCTGAAATTGGTGTTTATATCTGTAATAAAGATGAAAGCAGTGATAAGAGAGTCCTCATGGGTAAACCTGGACAATTTGATCGAGGTAATATTGAAATTAAGTATTACGATAATAAAAAGGGCGAGAGATTACAGTTTATTTTGAATTTCCACATTATTTTTGATTCTTCATCAAGATATGTACCTGAAGCGATTAAATTCGGCTTAGGGCAGCTCTTTCATCGTTTACCAGAGATGCGTAAGTTGGCCTTGATGGATCATAAGAACTTCCTATCCTTTAAATACATGCTGGCACCTAGTGAAGAAACTCTGTCTGTTTATAAAGCCTTAATCAAGCAAGAACAGCATCAATTAAACACTGTTAACGGAGACACAAGTAACAATTCCAACGCTCTTTCTTATTCATCAATAAGCACTGATAAGAACATACACGCATTTCCTCAGATCTTACATCAGCCATCCGTTGTCTTTCAACAGGGATTATCCGGTCATCGAAGTTCAGAGTTTTCTGCTCATTCCAAAAACCGACCTTTATGTTAATACCCTTGCAAAAGTGAGAGTTGCTGGCGCAACTGCTTCAGCGAGAGGTCTTCAGGTTAGTGGCGGGAGAAAGCCCCTCTTCAAGATAACCATCAAAGATGATAGCGATACCGACACTTATGAATTCATGAAAAATCGGTAATAAAATTGAATGAGTCAGTTGATGTTCACTCTTCAAAAAAGGTGAACAGAGCGCTAGTTTTTTAGGCATTACTGTGATACCATGGCGAAAAATATTGTTACTTTTTAAGAGGTTTTTTCATCAATGGTTGTTATTCGTTTAGCCCGTGGCGGCGCAAAAAAAGCTCCATTTTACACAGTGGTTGTTACCAATAAACTGAGTCCACGTGACGGACGTTTTATCGAGCAAGTTGGTTTTTATAACCCATCAGCTGCAGGTCAAGAGCTTAAAGTTAAATTAGAACTTGATAGAATTGACTACTGGTTATCTAAAGGCGCTCAGTTATCAGACACTGCTGCTGGCATTGTAAAAAAATATCGTAAAGAACAAGCTATTGTAACTGCCGCTTAGTCTTTTATTATGTTATTAGAAGAAGATAGCTTTATCGCTTGCGCTGTTATAGGCGCTCCTTTTGGTGTGCGCGGAGCACTGCACGTCTATCCCAAATCTGGACAAAATGACCATCTTGTTGGCTTGAAAGAGTTTTTTTATAAGAAAGATGGAGCTTATGTTCCATTAAAAGTGCAGTCTTCACGGATACATCAAGATCATTTAGTTGTTTCTTTTGAATCAATAGAGAATCCAGAAACTGCAAAAACAATGGTCCATCAAGAAATTTTTGCTCAAATTCAGTCATTGCCACAATTGCCGGATAATCAATACTATTGGTATCAACTGCAAGGTTTAGCTGTTTCTAATTTAGAAGAGCATGATCTGGGCTCTGTTGTAGAGATCTATAGTAATGGTCCTCAAGATGTTCTCTTAACATCAGAAAAGCATCATATTCCTTTTATTATGAATCTGATAATTAAAGATGTTGATCTAGAAAACAAAACCATTACAGTTGATTTCAATCCAGTCTATCTAGAAGCTTAGTTCATGTTGCAGTTAGGCGTTATTACGTTATTTCCGCAGCTTATTACTCCTTATTGGAATCACGGCATTATTACGCGCGCCTTAGAAGATAAACTTTCGATTAAAGTCTTTGATATGCGCGCTTATACTCCGTATACGCATGGTCAAGTCGATGATCGCCCGTTTGGTGGGGGACCCGGCATGGTTCTGATGCCACAAGTTCTTTTCAATGCCGTTCAAGCCGCTCGTGAAGAAATCCCTAATGCGCGCGTGATCGCCTTGTCACCTGTAGGTAAACCGATCAAGCAGATCATGTTCACTGACGTCGTCGATCAACAACAATCCTTAATTTTTGTTTGTGGTCGCTATGAAGGCTTCGATCAGCGCTTTATCGATCAGTGCACGGATGAGAGCTGGTCTTTAGGAGACTTTATTCTTACAGGAGGCGAGCTTGGTGCTCTGGTTTGTATCGATGCTCTTGCACGCTTACTCCCCGGTGTTCTTAATGAACCACAATCTCTTGTGAGTGAGTCTTTTAGTCAAGAAGGGCTTCTCGATTATCCGCACTATACTAGACCACGTGTTTTTAATAACCAAGAAGTGCCAGATGTTTTACTGTCTGGAAACCACGCTCAAATAGAGCAGTGGCGACAAGAGCAAGCCCGCCTCCTGACACAGAAGTGGCGACCAGATCTTCTTGTTTCTCGCAAAGACGGCCAAAACAGCTAATCAATTCACTAAGATGGCTTTTGTTTGACTCTCGAACATGGTATCATTCACGGTGCCGTATAGTATGCATATTCGGTATAACAAATTTTAATATTTTTTTATTTTGGAGAATCCAAGTGAGTAAGCTGATACAAGAAATAGAATTAGGCCAAATGAAGAGCGATCTTCCTCACTTTAAAGTTGGAGACGAGCTAGAGATTACCATTAAAATGGAAGAAGGCCGTAATCAAATCTTTAAAGGAACTGTGATTGCACGTCGTAACCGCGGGTTACGTTCCTCTGTAACATTACGTAAAACATCCCATGGTGTTTCGCTTGAACGCGTATTCCCTATTCATAGCCCATTACTAACCTTTGCGCGCTTGAAGAAAGGTCGTGTTCGTCGTGCTAAGTTGTACTACCTACGCAATCTTGCTGGTCGTGCTGCACGTGTTAAAGAAGATGTTCGTTCTTCAGCAAAATAAGAATGAGTGGTTGGCAGCAAAAAGTTGCCAACGCTTCTTGCGCACTTATCACAATATCCTCAATATATTTCACCTTTTCTGCCTTTTTAACTATTTATCATCTTCATTTACAACTCATTAATGCAACAAATCATTTAAGAGCTCTTTAGGGTCTTGTGACTCGTTGATCTTTAATAATAATGTATTAAGTTCGACAGTTAGAGGCGTTAAGAGTTCTTGATGGTCAGATGATTGTTCGATCTGAGCTAATAAACTCCTAGGCATCGCATTCCTTGGCTGTTGAGATTCAATAGATGGTGGACCAAAATCTGTTCTAACTGTAGTTCCTCCTGTAAAACTTTCTACTCTTTTTAACACTATAGAACCGGCCAGCCTTTCAGCCGTCATTATGTTTAGACTTAGATTAGCTGGCGCTCTCTCAAAAGATGATAATATTTGATTCAATACTCTGTTGTTTAAAGTAACAACTTGTATTGGAGGGGCATCAAGACTCAATGATATAGTGGGGAATACTTGTTGTAGTTGACGAATGGCTTCGTGATTTAGCATCACTTGTGTTCGATTATCATCTATCGGAATACAAAGAATAGATCCTGCACTAGGGTTTAAGCTGTATCTTGTCATAGCAGCATTAAAAGCTTGCTGCTCATACTCTTGAGGCCCTGTCAACGAAGTAACTAATGATGTTGATGGTGATGGTGAAGCAGCTATGAATTCGTGATGTACGGTAGCATTAGCAGTAGTGTTTTGCGATTGAGGTAATTCGGTTATAACAGATTTCAAATGGTTAAAGAATTGGATCCACGATGGATGGTTAGGATCAGTACTCTCTGTTAATAAAGTATCTAAATCTGGGGTTGAGTCAGATGAACCAGTTGTATTTAATCTGAGAATATCAGCTAATTTTAGTGCTTTTTCCTCTTTGGTGTGATCACGCTTTTCTAAATACGCTACTAATTGGCCCTTTTGTTCGGCATTTGAATCTGGGTTATTTTTATAAAAAGCAGATATAAAATACAACGTTTCCATGTACTCAGTTAAAGCTTTAACTTTGGCTTTTTGCTCATCTGTGACTGTGCCTGCGTCTGCGACGAGTTTATTGAGATCCCTAAGCCGATCCATGTCTGTTTGATAACGCTCGAGCGTTCGTGCAGTACAAAAAGCTTTAACACCTTCATCGTCTACTTTAAACATTTCGATTAATTTATTTCGTTTAGCGTCATTATCATAGTGTTCTGCTATTTTGAGTTCAGTTTTGGACCTTCCCCTAACGGTTCGCCATAGATTATTAAATGTCTCTCTCACGCCAACACTAGTATGGTGCTCAAGAGAAGCCATCATATCCGCAACAAGTTTATCGTAATTATCTTGATTATCTTGATTCATTGGCATATTCATTTCCTTTTCTAATCAGTCTTACAGAGCAATAAGCCTGTAAAGTAGTTGCGATTTATTTACTGTGTTAATTCGTTAAAATCAATGCTGAGGAGTATTTTTTGATAATATATCCTTATTATGCATTTTAATTAACTCATTGATTTTATTTTTTATATTATCTTTTTCAGTCTGAGAGATAGATGAACTATAAGTTATAGCTGTATCAAAATGCTTTTCATCAACTTTTAATCCAGAAGCTTTTAATCCTTTTAAAATGTTTTGTAGGTGTGCTTCATCCTTTGAGAAATCAGTGACTGAAAAAGTTATTTTTGCTTTTAAATCGCCTGTGCGCGGAAAACGCTGTTTTAGCGCTTGTGCTTGAACTTCAAAGATCCTAACAAGTGCTTCTTGCTTTTTAGCATCTAAACTTGAAGTTGGAATAGTATTTATAATCGCAGGAGGGTTTGCGGTGGCCCTTACCGTCATATCATCGATAGCAGACTGTGCTACCGAACTCGTTAGACTCTGGGTATTTCGTGATCCGGGATTTGTAATATTGATTTTAAAAGAATCTTTATTAGAAGCGAAACCAGATTCAACTGCAAAAAGTAGCGTAGTAGAATGTTTTTGTGCTTTCTCTAAAGCATTATAAATCTCTTGAAGGAACTTAAGATCTTCAGTTGAGGAATTAGCTCCTGCCGCATTGGCTGTATTGATTGTTACGGTTGCAGCTGTGAAAGAATTTTGAGCCGGTCCATTAGCACTGGATTGCGCTTGTGTGCCTGCAGCTACCGCTGCTGTTGCTAATGTTGCTAATGTTGCGGCTGCTACTGCTCCAGTGTTTGCTTCTGCTGGATGTTCTGATGTCAATTCGGATGTCAATTCGGATGTCAATAGGCTATCACGGAATTCTAGCATTGATGACGGCACTATTTGTTGCAATGAGATATTGTTTACGACTCCTGGACTAAGAATATTCATTTTGTCTGTAAGTATAAGGCTGCCTTCATCGTTTGGCATATGCTGAGCAAATATCAATGACGCAGGTATGCCTTGTCTAGTCAAAACGCTTATTGCTTGTTCAAACATATCTTTAGTTAAAATAAATGTAGAGTTACTGGCGCTTGGAATTACTCTCCATCCTTGCTCACCATCATTAATACATAAAATATTTATTGCGCTGTCTTTTTTTAATGTTTTTGGAAAAAAAGTTCTTATGAGTTTTGCAATATCGATATCGCCTGTGCTTGCTGCCAATGCAGGCGGTTGATCAACAGCAACTCTATAAGGTTTTGTTGAGGTAGTTTTAGTAACGCTTTTTCCTAGTGGAGGATTCGCGGGAAAAACACTAGGTACAGAATAAAGTGGGTAAGCCAAGCTTTTAAATTGATAAGGCGCGATCCCAAAATATGGTTTATATTTTTGAATCGTATGGTAAAATGGAGCCGGCTGAAATAGCCTTGAGCCTGAATCGGCAAATGCAACTGCTTGCAACTGCGGTTTAGGAGAATCTGAATTGCTCCTCAACATGTTAGCAAAGCTATTTGCAGTGGAAAGGAGCTGTGGCTTGTCGCGCATCACAACCTTCGCGCTGGGATATAAACTTGAATAAGAATTGAACCCCCATAATAGCAGGCCTACCCCCAATCCTACGACGACTTTCTTTAACGACCCAGTAGATGATGAATGATTTTTGGGTTTATCCTTTGATTTTGGATTAGGGGCTATTGTGGGGCTGCTATAGGCTGCTGAGCTGCCCCCACTCCACCAAGATGACAATAACTGGGCAACATCATAATTGTTATTGCTCTCTTTTTCTTTAGTTTCTTCAATTTTTCCAATTTCTGAACTTTTCTTAATTTCTTTCAGTTTTTTCTGTGTTTGCTCTGGCAGATACTTCACAATTTCTGGATTTGTATCCACAAAAGATAAGAAAGGATCATCACTTTGAGTTGCAATTGCTGTCGAATCCTTTTCCATCCAAGAAGCAGCCATATACTCTATTGTGTGAGTAATGCTGACTTGATCCTTATCAATTGGTGTGGACCCTTGGTTCAATAGCAAGGAATTTAATAAAGGATCACTGATTGAGGCTGGGATAATAGTTGAATCAAAATCTTTTTTAGTTAATGTAGGAAGGTGTTGTGTCGCTATTGTTATTAAATCCGGATTTATAAGATTTCCTAATCTATTATTAGGACTAGTTACTAATTGAAGAAAGAGTACATCTTCTGGTTCAGGCGTATTTTTGAGAGGATTGAAGAGTTTTTCCGCAACCAAGCTATTTAATCGTGTTCTAATCTGCTCATGGACATACGACTCAACAGCGCCGTTTATTGCCTCTTTATTAGCGCTAACCTCTATTTTTTGACCCTCTGGCAATTGATTATTCAATTGCCTTAGAAATTCATTTAACAATTGCTCATTGTTCTCATCATTAATCGATTTTAATAATGCTGGCAATGAAACTCCGTCTATACCTTTATGCAAAAGATCATTGAGTAATTGAATGGGGGATGTTACTTGATCAATTTCCTTGCTGAATAAATTTAAATAATCAACGCTATGTTTTAAAGTACGCATCGCTTCCTTTCTCACTCAAGATGTTAAGAGATATCTTGAGTATTCATCGGCATTCTTACTAAAATATTTAACTTTTTGATAAAAGGTTTTTTATTTTCATCATACAAAGTGAGTTATCAAATAAAGATTGATTGTTGGAGCATTCGACAGTAGCCTACAGTGTAAAAGCAAGAATGTATGTTGACTCTGCTGCGATATAAGATAAACAGGGCATTGCAATATTAAAAAAGGTAGGTACGTCACAAGATATGGCAACAAAAAAGTTGATCTTGTGCAACGTACTGATGATTATGATGACACAATAGGGGGAAGCGCTTGACTCATCTGCTAACGGAGGGTGTTTTTGCGCTGTTTTTTGATGAATGTTATTCTTGTTGCTATTGGCGATGAAGTGATTCGTGGTCAGACGATTAATACAAATGGCGCCTTATTGGCAAAAACCTTAACTCAAAAAGGATTCAATGTGCTAAAGCACGTTGTTTTAACTGATGATATTCAACAGCTTGAAGAAGATTTGCCAGCACTAGCACGCCAGTGTGATTTATTGATAACAACGGGCGGATTAGGACCAACGAGCGATGATCGTACCCGTACAGCGCTTTCTAGAGCTTTTGATTGGACTTTTGTTTTGAATGAAGACTGGCTCAACCATCTTCAAGCCACTTTCTCTCGATTCGATCGGGCATTACAGTCACAAGCTATGATCCCTCAAAATGCCTTTTTAATTGCTAACACCGAAGGGACTGCCTGCGGTTTTATTCAATCTTTTGAGCAAACCCAAATTGCAGTATTGCCTGGTGTTCCTGGTGAATGCAAAGCCATGATTTCCTTTATGCTTGAGCACTTTTCAACAATTTTTCCAGAGCAGCGCTTAAAGCCTACCTCAAAATTACATTTCTTTGGCGTCTTTGAACGTTACTTAGATCATCAAGTGCAACAAGCGGTCTCTGCATTCAATTTAGATCAGCTTCAATGGGGCTTATATCCCGATATTAGCACAGTTGCAGTGGTTTTTCATGGGCCCATTGAACAGCAAGAAAAAGCTCGAACTTGGTTGCTTCAGCAATATCCAACAAAAAATTATAGTGGCGATCTTTTAAGCGATCTAGAACCTTTATCTCAACAGCATGATATTACTATTATAGAGAGCCACACTGCAGGGTTAATGCGTTGGCAAGCAAGTCATTATCCTCGATTAAAACTCTTCTTTGATGGCAATCAAGATACTAGCCAATGGACTTTGAAGATGCATCAAGAAGAAAAAAAAGTGTATATTCAACTGTTGAAGGAAAAAAAACTTTTTAGTCAACAAGAAGTGATGCTTCAAGGCTCACTTACCAAACAACAATATCGCTTGGCAATCTTAGGTTTTGGCCTATTAGTAGAGTCATTAATATGGGGCAAAAGCGAACTCGTTATCGATCCAACAGTACTAGAGAGCTGACGAGTCATCCTTGAGCGAATATTAAGGCCTCTAACAATTCCCCATTGGAAGTCAATAAAGTTGATGGTAGAATATCTTTTTATATACTCGTTGGCTTAACGTGCATATTTTACGAGACATTTTGTGGTTTTTATGGCCTGTTGAAAAAGGCGAGCATAAAAAAACTTTTTCTATTTTAGTAGTTCTTTTTTCTGTATCTTTTGTCTATAACATTCTAAGAACATTAAAACTCACTATCCTTTTGGCTGAACCAGATTTGTCGAGTCAGGCTGTCTCTTATCTTAAAATCTTTGCCATCATGCCTGCTGCAATTCTTTTTACGTTACTGACAACACGGATGCAAACCATGATCGGTCAACGTAGAACCTTTGTGGCCATGGTTTGTGTTTTTGGGGCGCTCTTTGCGATTTTAACACTTGGTGTTATGCCTTATAAGGATTTTTATCAATTACATATCCCGGGCAATCATGAGCTCATTATGCTGATGAATCGCTGGTATATTACCTTATTTTATGTGGCTGCTGAAATGTGGTCTTCTATTATGCTTAATATGCTCTGTTGGGGCATTATCATTGAAATTACAAAGTTAAGTGATTCAAAGCGATTATATTCACTGTTTTCTTTATCAGCAAATATTGCAACATGCTTTGCCGGTTGGTGGGGAAGTTCTACTGTTGAAAAGCAAATTAAAATGATTACAGGGATTGCTCATCCTACATGGGAGCAATCATTGCTTTTCCAAATGGTTGTCTTATGGATCGTTCAGGCAGTTATCATTTTTTCATTTCAATATACTATGAAGCAACAGCGTCTTGAAGATCAGCGTTCTTTAGAGAGGAAATTTAAAGTGGGCTTTATTGATTCTATTAAAGTTGCTTTTTCCAACCCTATTATTAGAAGTGTAGCTGTTATGCTTATTAGTTTTAATATTGTTTACCATATTGTTGATGTTATTCATAATGAATATGTTCGTTCTGTTTTTGCGGCAACACCGCGTGTCATGAATCAATATTTTAATGAAGTGAATAAATATTTAGGGATTTTTGCAATTTCTTTTTCTTGGCTTTTATCAGGCAGTTTTGTCCGTCGTTTTGGCTTACCTGCATCTTTGCTGTTCACTCCAATATTATGGTTAATGTTAAGTTTACTAGATGTTTTAAGCTCTTACGGTTACATTACTCCTTTTTCCCTTCATTGGCACGATTTATTATTACCCATGAACTTACTCTCTTTATCCTTAATGTTATCTATGGGGAGAGCGGCAAAGTTTACTATTTTTGACACAGCTCGAGATATGTCATTCTTAAGCCTACCCCAACAAGAAAAACGGTTGGGTAAAGCGGCAGTTGATGGTTTAACTTCACGTTTTGGTAAAACAGGCGGAGCATGGCTAGTGATTCTTATTGTTGGTCAGACTGGGCAAATTTTAGCCTCACTGGTTCCTTTAAAAACAGCTATTTTTATTGCTTATGGATTATGGTTCTGGGCAGTCATTACTTTAATAGGTCATTTACCTAAAGACATTCAATAAAAACCCTCCTTTCTGAGGGCCTGGAGTTCAATCTCATGATTAGTTTAAAAGATTATCCTGTAAATTTAGATGGAGAAGTGCTTTTTACACTTCCCAAATTTCAAATAGGGCCTGGCCATAAAGTCGGTCTTTTGGCACCCAATGGGACAGGTAAAAGCGTTTTTATGCAACAGCTGATTACTAAGGAAATCCCTCATTCCGTAAGCTTAGCTTATTGTACTCAACAGCTTGGAGATGAGAGAAGACAAATGAGTCTTGATGATTGGGCTGCGCATGCATCAGAAGGTTTTAACTATAATGAGTTTTACAAATTAGCCCCTATGTTAGGCTTAGAGACTGATAGACCTATTTCTACTTTCTCTGGTGGACAGGAAAGAAAAGCGGCATTAATTTACACTATGTGTCAACATGCTGAAGTGTATTTTTTTGATGAACCAACAAACCATCTTGATTTACCAAGTATTTTATGGCTTGAAAGTTATATTAAAGAAAATTTACATAGTTTTCTTATAGTGAGCCATGATTTACAATTTTTAGAGCATATTGTTGATGGCTATTGGGCTGTTCATGAAAAAATATTAAGATATTACGATGGGACATACGATCAGTATCAGCAACGCCGAGAACTTGAAGAACAAGCTTTATTACATGAACATGCTAAAAATGTTATTTCCTTGAAACAGGAAGAACGTTATCGTGAGCGCGGAGTGACTGCTCGTCGAAAACGCAATCAAAAGCGAGTCGAAAAACTGCATCAACTGAGAGCCATTTTGAAAGAAACAGATACTGTTGCTGAAAATAGCTTTGCTGGATTTACACACAAGACATTGCCACCAGGACAGATGATTGTTGAGCTGAATAACTATCATCCACAGTTTTTTCAAGCAGGCACTGTTTCAACCTTAGAGCCCATTACACGGATTATTACTCGTAAAGATAAAATTGCTATTGTTGGGGCTAATGGTGCTGGTAAAACAACATTATTGCGGTCATTGCTCAGCAGTACGAACGATCCGACGTTGCGTCACCGCGATAATTTAAGAATAGCTTTTTTAGATCAGCAAAGAACCCTCGACAATAAATTGACACCCATTGATTTAGTGGCGGGCGATAGTTCTCATATTACTATTTATACAGACAAAGAGTCTTATCAGCTACATCCACTTACCTATCTACAACGTTTTGGATTAGATCCCCAGCAAGCACGGACTCCTTATGGTAAGTTATCTGGTGGACAAAAAATGAAAGTGTGTTTAGCTAAAGCCCTAGCTTTACCTGTAGATGTTCTTGTGCTGGATGAACCTACTAACGATTTGGATATTGAAGCGATAGAAGAGCTTGCAGAGCTTTTAATTGAATTTAATGGCCTGGTGCTTTTTGTAAGTCACGATCGGTATCTGATCGATCAGTGTGCTACAGAAACGTGGTATTTAACACCTAAAAAGATCATTATGCACCCTGGCGGATTTGCAGAACGTTTTGTATCATCATTAACCGCGCAAATTGTAAAACAACATGATCTCCCTGTACAGGAAAAAAAGGTAGTGCATGAAAAACCAACAAATAAGTCAACATCGCTTAAACTCAAATCTCTCATGACTAATATTGAGCAAGTAGAAAAATCTTTAGCAGATCTTCAAGAAAAACTTCTTTCGCCCGAGCTTTACACGGCATCACAGCGCAAGGAATTAGAGCAAATTCAACGTAAAGAAAAAGAATTAAGTGAGAAATTAGCAGAATTATATAAAGAATGGGAGCGACTGGAATAAGTCGCTCTCAAGTTTATCAGAAACAGATGAGCATCGCCTATTATTTTTTTATTTTAAGGGATAGAGGTTTTTTACGGGCTCTAGGACCCGATGGTTGTTTTTTCTTCGAACCAGTTGTACTTGGTTTGCCTGCAGTTGGAGATGACATCAATAACCAGCCTTTTGTGAGCATGGCAGTGAGAGTATCATTTGAACTATCAGCAGTCTTTATAGTTGGTTGAGATGTTTTTATTTGCGCCTCTTGAGGAGCTCTTAACGATTTAATTTTCTGCATGATTGTTGATGAAGCAGTGGTTATAAAGTTACCCATTACAGATAAAGCGGCCATGGTTCCACTGATATAATGACCTTTTTTGAATGCTGTACGAGTCGCTGCAAACTCTGATCCAACGCCTACACGGTAAGCGGTAAAAGCAGCTGCTCCAAGTGTTATCGCAGTTATAATAGTTTGTATCATCGATATTAAGGGTAATACCACAAAGTAGGCTGATAAAGCAGCACCAATCCCTAGAGTGATTCGGCCACCTTGAGTAGACATCATTCTATTAAAGAGTGTTCTTGAACCTTCCATTAAAGATGACAATATATTATTTTTGTTGGTAGTTGGCATAGTTGTATTCCTCATTGTTTATTAAAGAAAAATTTCTTGTCTTC
>RFNU01000031.1 GCA_009927065.1 bacterium
TTGATGAACCTAAATTTGAAAAGTCTATGCTCTGGTTAAAAATTCAAAAAATATTATGGGTGCCCTTAATCGGATCTCGTCACACAATGATGCTTGACAAAATTATTGGTCATCCAGTAATTTGGCAACCGGATGGTGATACCTTCGATCAGATAAAAAAAGATTGGTATGAGCTTACAACTTATATAAGACTTGGTGAATTTGATCAACTAAACTCTCAGATAGGAGAGTTTTTACATATTCGCCCAAAAGCAGCTAATGCAACTCAAAAAATTCAATTAAATATCAATGGTTTTAATCATTATGTATTGCCAATTGGTTTTTATTTTAGAAAAATTTTAACCCGAAAAATTATTGAGTCAAACTATGCTTTCTAATCAGTTTATTTTGCTTATTCTCAGTTCAGTTATTGCTTTTATGATGGCTGTCGCTATCGGCGCCAATGATGTTTCAAATGCTGTTGGAACAGCCGTCGGTGCTCGAGCAATAACAATTCGACAAGCATTATTAATTGCAGTTGTTTTTGAGTTTTTGGGAGCAGCTTTTGCTGGAGGAGAGGTGTCGACAACAATCGCTGAAAAGCTATACGTGCCCGATGCTTTTATCTTAGAAAGTCATGTCATTATCTTTATTATGATTGCATCGTTATTAGCTTCAGGTACCTGGCTCATGATTGCAACTTATTGCGCTTGGCCAGTATCAACGACACATACGCTGCTTGGTGCATTAATTCTTCTAGGATCGATCACTTTAGGTAAAGAGAGTATCAATTGGGATAAGGTCTATTCGATCGGATTAGCTTGGCTAGCCTCTCCTATAGTAGGCGGTTTACTCAGTTACGGGATATTTAAAGTTATTCAATTAGGTATTGTGCATCAACAAAACTGTTCAAAAAGATTTTTTGTTTATTTGAGTTTACCTTTTTTCCTGATCAATATGATTTGGGCTTTTACTTTAGTAAATATTATTTCAAAGTTGTTTCATATCGCACTTTCTAGAAGAGCCATGCTTGTTGCACCAATTATTCTCAGTTTGATTTGCTATGCAATATTTTTCATGTTTTTCTACAAAAAATATAAAAAAATCTTTATTGATACATTTGTCGATCCTGCTGGCTTAGATAAAGCTTTTAACTCATTCATGATGATCACTGCGTGTTGTATGGCTTATGCGCATGGCAGTAATGATATTGCAAATGCCATTGGGCCCTTGATGGCTATTAACCAATTGCTGTTTAATCTACCTATTCAAGAAACTACCCCTCTATGGGTGTTACTGATCGGCATTGCTGGGGTCGTTATAGGCCTGCTGGTATGGGGGCATCGAGTAATAGAGACTATTGGAAATAATATCACTGAACTCTCATCTTCTAGAGGGTTTGCAGCATCACTAGCAACCGCATTTACTGTCTTACTTTCTTCACATTTTGGCTATCCTATTTCAACAACTCATACATTAGTTGGCGCGATTTTAGGAGTCGGATTTGCTCGCGGCATTGAATCGCTGAATGTTAGAATGATACGATCGATTTTATTATCATGGACTATCACTTTTCCGGCAGGCGGTGTAATAGCCTTATTTTTTTACATTATTTTAAAATATACTCTTAGCTCTCTTTTAGTTTTTTAAATTTGCTGCCACAGTCTTTAACAACTCACCTCAAATCATCGCGTCTTCAGTATGCCAATCAATAAGATCGATATTATGCTCTTGAAGAAATTTGTTTGTTCTACTAAATGGTTTAGAACCAAAAAATCCCCGATAAGCTGATAAAGGAGAAGGGTGGGCAGCTTCTATGAGGCAATGTTTTTTGCCATCAATTAATGCTTTTTTCATCTGCGCGTGTTTACCAAAAAGCAAAAAAACTATCGGTTGCTCACGCGCTGATAAAGCACTAATCACTTGATCAGTAAAGAACTCCCATCCTTGTTGGGCGTGTGATGCAGGCTCAGCATCTCGTACTGTCAATGTTGTATTTAACAGTAACACCCCCTGTTTCGCCCAAGATTCAAGTGAGCCATGACTGGGTTTTACTATCTTCAGGTCAGATTCTAACTCTTTGAAGATATTAACTAATGAAGGGGGGGGAGCAACCCCTTTAGGCACAGAAAAACAAAGGCCTTCTGCTTGACCCGGACCATGATAAGGATCTTGACCTATAATAACACATTTAACTTTGTTAAAGGGAGTGAGCTGTAAAGCTCTAAAGACTTGGTTCATTTTGGGATAAATAATGTAACCTTTTTCTTGTTCTTCTTTTAAAAAAGCTCGAAGATTATTCATCATTGGGGTATCAAAGATTGGTCCAAGGACAGCTTGCCAACTTTGGTCTAGAGG
>RFNU01000113.1 GCA_009927065.1 bacterium
TCATTCAAAAAACCTTATTTACATAACAGCGCTGAACTATCAGATTTTTCACTTTCTTGCCAAGATATTATTAATGAAATTGCAGAGCTTGATAAAGAACAAGAAGATGTTGTAGATTATCGGACTACTGCGACTTGGTCGCGCCAAATTATTACACTGTTTGCATTAGGCGCTTATATCGACTCACATCCTTATTATCGTGGTACTGCTTACTCTTCAGATTATCCTTATAGCCTGTATTATAGGCCTCAAGATTTAGTATTTGGATCAGCATCATCTGATGAGCTTGTGGCTCTAGCATCAGAACAATCGATTATTGCTCGAAAATCTCATTTAATAGACTTATATTCTCGCAAAAACTGTTTCATCAATCAGGATCACATCAATACATTCACAATAAATGAAGAACTTTCATTGGCAAATCAAGATGATATTGCAACAACAGAGAGATCAAATCAGAAGGTCACAGAGACTGAAAGTGAACATGGTCATGATCTTAGCATGTTAATAAATCATGATGTAGTTTATTATTAGCCTCAAATATGTATATCGCTTTTAGAGCACGACGATTTTGACTATCAGTGACTTCTTTTTTTGACTTAACACACTAGCTAAAGCTCTTGCTGCGCATCCATCACAGGCATGTGCAGATTGTGGACACATTCATCCCGAGAATCACAAAACTCAAGCTGAGTATGTTTGCGTGAATTGTGGCTATACGGCGCATGCAGATTAGGAATGCTGCCGATGTGATTAAAAAACGAGCAATCACCTTCATCTTGGACTCTGGAATGGAGTTGTCAGCCAAAGGAGTTTTGGTTCCATCAAAGCTTCGGGTTGATCCAGGACGAGGAGAGCGCAGTAAGATGTTTGGGTCAAGCTCAAAGCGCAGTGCTCAATCAGACGTCAAAAAAGAACGTTAAGCGGCAGCACAGTGTTGCTGTCGCTTAATGGAAAGCCCGCTCATTCATATGGGCGAGTAGTTCACTCGTTTATCGAACATTCACGCAATACTCCACCCAAATTTTTTACACAACTCTGGGTGGAGTATTGCGTGAGTTTTCGATAAAAATTTTTTCATAACACTTTTTAATACGTTACTTCATATGAGTACATATTTTTTCTTTAAAATTTAATACTATGCACCTAAACTGTAGATATTATCTATTTACAGAAAAAAAACAATGCTAGATTCATGGATTCAAAAGTTTTCTGCTCTCTTATCTCATTTGATTTCTAAAATCACTTTGAATAAAGACCAGAATAAAGAGACAACGCTAAGTTTGCTTCATAATGCAGCACAAAAGGGCGATCTGCGTTATCTTAAGTTGATGTTATCAAAGGAAAATCCCTCGTTTGATCTTTCAGATGAGATAGGATCTACCCCTATATTTTATGCTCTTGAATATAATCATAAAGAGGTTGCTGAATTTTTATTAAAACAAAAAGCCAATATTAATCATCTTAATACCTTCGGTAGAACACCTTTATTTGCTTCTATCGATTCTAATAATCCTGATCTTATAAATTTTGCTTTAAATAATGGCGCCGATCCTCATATTACAGATTCCAATGGAGAGACAATATTGCATTATGGGATTATCAATAAAAAGGATAACTCTTTATTTTTTCTTCTTGAAAATGATAATCTGCCAATGAACACTCCTAATAATTTCGGCAAAACCCCTTTAATTCTGGCAACAGAGTTTGGGCTAACAAATATTTGCAACACTCTCATATCGAAAGGAGCTCTTATTGATTCCCCTGATAATGATGGCTGGACTGCTTTAATGTATGCTTGCAATAAAAATCTTATTGATCTCTCATCGTTACTTATTGCCTCTGGTGCTGATATTCATCTGAAAGATAAAAATTTTAACCAAACAGCTTACTTAATCGCTTGCCGTAGCGGTAATCTCGAAATCGCAGAGATGCTGCTTCGTCATGGCGCTAATAGCCAAGATGTCGATTACTATGAGAGAACAGCCTTACATATTGCTGTTGAAACAAACTCGCTAGAAACTGTTGAATTTGTTTTAAAAACAAATGTTAATGTCTCTGCTCGTGATAAATTTAATCTCTCAGCAAAAGAATGGGCGATTGTGAATGCAAGCGCAGATGTGCTGCGTTTAGTCATTCAAGCTGAAAACAAATAAATGATAAAGATGAATAAGTCACTTATCTTCTTTATTCTTAATCATCAAGAAACTCGGGTAAAAATTTTATTTTACTGTTGTTATTACGTGATTTTCATGGTGAGTTTAAAACAATTTCAGACTCCTATTGGTTTTCAATTAGGTTTGATTTTTATGACAGCTTTTATACACCTTAAAAGAGTCTATGCCTTACCAGCCATTATTGCTCAAGGTCTCCTTTTTCCACAATATTGGTTAATAAATATAGGGTATCTCTTATGGCTTTATGTCTTTTTACCGCTAACCTATCTGAAATATAATAATCCATTATGGCCAATACTCAAATCAATCGCGCCATTACTATTAGCAATATATTTTTATCCAGATAATCCTATTATCTTCATTATTAATAGCTCGTTAAGTCTATGGTTATTTGGTTTTTTAATCACTTATCTCCCTAATGGTTTAAATGAATGGAAAAAGCAACGCTATATTCTTTATGGAGTATTAATCTACTGCTTCTTATGTTTGGCCTTTTTGCCGAGTGTTTTTTTAGCTTTTATTCCATTAACTCTTTTAATAAAAAACACATTGGATAAATCTCTGAGCGAACAAATCTTTACAATATTATTTTTATCTTATTATGTTATTTTAGTTAATATGATCGATAAATTTGATATGACTCATTTATCCATTTTATTGATCGCGACGTTAACAATTATTTCAGATGGAGCATCTTATCATGAGGGATCTTTCTCTTACATACGGCGAAATCAATCCCGGTCAATTAAATCGATTGCTCTCAAAGAATAATAATATTAAAACATTTATTGATTTAGGATCAGGAAATGGCCAATTGTGTTATGAAGCATGTTCTATACCTCACTTAACATCTGTTGTAGGATTAGAATTACTTCCCAGTCGTATAGCTCAAGCCTTAACGTTAAAAAAACAACATAAAACTCTCATGCAGCATTGTAAATTTTATCTGCATGATTTAAAAAAACCATTTATAGGACTGACTCAGCCCTCTCTTGCGTATGTGTGCTCTACCTGTTTTGAACCCGATCTTATAGAAAAAATAAGCTCTTGGGTCACTGATGATTTATTAATAAAATCAATAATATCACTCAAGCCGCTCCCCTTAAATGCAGCTTCTTGGAAAATATCAACGATTGGAATGATATTATGCTCTTGGGATGTATCAAATTATTATCAATACGAAAGACTGGAAAAACTTATATTGAAAACCAGTACAAACCTCCTAGAAGGAAAAAAATAAAGCAATCACTCAAAGAATATTCGCCAAAAGCCCTTAACTGGCGTGACCCAGAGCCAAAAGAGATCAGGTTGCCAACTTGTATTAAGATAGGTGCGTTCTTTTCAAGTAAGACGTTCGCAACAGCGATGAAAATATGTTAGGATAGTAAAAAAGCCTCAATGCATTGGCGATATTTTTATGATTTTTGCAGCAAAAGGCTGTACTTCAAGAGGTATAGGGAGGAAGTTAGTTGAGCATTTCCTTAGCAATATATTGTGAGGATGATGGCGGGGTTTGTGATGCCAAGCGAATTTTAGCAAGTTATTCATCATATTTTGCCCATGTTATTGTGCTGATTAATATGGAATCCCCCCCCTCTTTTGGGCCGTCTGAGTTAGACAATAATACCTCTATCCTCGATCTCAAAGGAAAAATATCTCAAGGCGCCGCTCTTAATAAAATGTTGCCTCATATCGCTACATCGAAAGTATTATTGATTGATGCTCGCGCTTCACTTCATAATGGAGTGGTTGCTTTTGTTCATAGAATAAACTCGGAAATCAATATACAATCACCCTATCTTGTCGGATTTCAATTAAGTATCACAGCAGGATCATCTGAGAAATCATGGAAACATGATCTCTCGTTAGTTGACACTTTACCCTGGTGTGGATTGTTTTTTGATCCTGTCTTTTTATTGAATTTAGGCGGTTTCGAAGATCAGCTGTCTCATAAAGCAATGATGATAGATTTATGTATAAGAGCTCAAATATTATCAGCAATTATTTTCCAGAGTGACCTATGTTTAAGTAATTTAGGACAAGAGCCAAGTAAAAATGAAATGGCTTATATTCAACAACAATACCCTTTCTTATACCCTAATGTCTTTCAACGTTTTTTATCCATGTTGAAACGAAAAGATAAAAAAACGGCGTTAAATCCTTTATTGAATTAACACTCAATCATATTGCAGCAACAAAAATTAAAAATCCACTCGTCAACATATTGATTGAGATAAACTTTTCAACCTTTATTTATCGATCAGGTGGATGAGTCTTACATAGATAAATTTTTTCACAGATTATGAAATACCAATATATTATGGTTTGCTGATTAAAAAATATTGTTATACTAAAATAAGTGGAATTTATAATTAAAGAATTATTTTGAGTTTACAATATTTTTTTCCTTTAAACAAAAGAGCGCGATTATTGTTGAAACTCGATTCTTTGTTTCAAGAGCTTGATCATTTAAAGCAAACAGCTGATTATATAACAGCTCGGCAAGCAATTGAGCGTATGTTCGAAATACTTCAACTCATTGAGCGAGTAGAAATCAAAATGGAATTAGCCAGAGAAGCTGAAAAATTCCTGGTGAAAAATACAAGCCATTTTCCCGAATTGCAAAAAGCCATTCAAGAGCTATCTGCCCAAACCGGTAAACTGGGGGAAGAATTAAGGACACAACCTTCATTAATCTCAATACAAAAACGACTTTTTCAAACAAGCGGGGCTTGTGTTTTTGATGCACCGTCATTACATGCCTGGTTAAGCTGCGAACCAGGGCAACGTTATAAGGATCTTAATCATATGTATGCACATATTGGTTTACTTGATCATGCAGTCAAAGAACTCATGAAAGCATATTTCCAATCTTTTACTTTTAGAGAAGAGTTTAGTGAAAATGGGCTTTTCCATTTACACCCATCATCGCATAGTTCGATTATTTGCATAGAAATTAAAAATTGCTTACCATTACTTATCCCTGAAGTCAGCCTATCACCAAAAGCTGTTTTTTTAAAAATATGGGCTCAAGAATCTCTATTAAGCAAAAATATTCCTTACAATGGTCCTGTAACGTTAAGATTGAGTGAATATTAAATAAATATTATTGATTCCATCAATAATACCCCTTACATTAAAGCAATAATCTATCTTGTTTTGATAATACTTATGCAACTACGCTTTCGTTCTGGATTTTCTTTTATCGACATGATGATGTACCTTTCAATCATGGCTCTGTCATATCATTATGCTATACCATGTTATCAACAATTAATTGCTAAAATGCGTGCGCAAGAACTCATTAAAGTTGCTCAACAAGCCCAGCTTCAACTGAATGAAGAAATGATTTTTAAGGGTATTTTACCGGATTTTCTTGATTTAGATGCATTAACATCCGAGTCTATAAAAGAAGTTTCTTGGAATGGTGATGAGCTAGAGATTCATTACCATCAAGAATATCATGATGATTGGATTTTAACACTAAAACCCAATAGCGATAAATTTGGTTTGAAATGGGAATGTGACTTCGAAGGTCAGGCTGGTATCAAACCTTATCTTTGCTATGCTCTTACTTAAAAAAATTATTGAGTTCGCAAAAGAGTTGAAGGCTCACGATATTCATATCGTACCGCCTTACTTAAATGAGTCCGTTATTATTTTAAGGCAAGGTAAAAAATGTCTACATCGCCAACAAATTTCTGCTCTTGATTGGTCTCAGATCATTGAGTATTTAAAATTTCATAGTCATTATCGTTATGAAGATACCTTAGAGTTTCAAGATACTAAAGTCTGTATTTTTGATGCCCACTTAAGATTAGCTTTTAGTCCAGGCCATGATCCTTACTTAACTTGCCGTTTGCATTTTTCTGAATATGCAATACCGATCGACCCGAGCATCCAAGAAATGATTGTTAACTGGATTGGTAATAACGCCCTATTGTTGATAGTCGGCCCGGTAAAAAGTGGCAAAACAACTTTATATTATGAGATCTTGCGTCAAGCTGCTCTAGCTGACAAAACAATTATGAGCCTTGAAAGCCCTATAGAGCGTGTTTTTAATGAATTTACACAACAATCTGTTCGAGAAAATAATGAAATGACAAAAGCGACTCAAGCGCTCTTAAGATTTGATATGGATATTGTTGGTATCGGCGAAATACGATCCCTTGCTCTTTTAAATGCATTAACATATTTAAACTTATCAAGCATTAATACAATCTGCACTCTCCATGCAACTTCAATAGAGTCCTTAATAAAAAAGTTAAAAATCCTCTCTCCTGATGATTATGAACGATTTTATTATTCATTTTATGGCGCAATACTGTTAAAAGATATAAATCAAAAACCATTGATTTATCATAAAAACCATGCCGTATTTAATAATATTTTTGCTTCAGCCAGTTTTTAAAGAATTAACACAAAGTTATGGATCAGCTCATTTAAGTCTTCTTTCATTGAAAGAACAGCTCGTATTAGAAAGTCACTATCATCCATCTTGGATACTACGTAATGTTTTTAATGCTATACGAAAGAAGCTAGAAGAAGGTCATAATATTGCTCATTGTTTAAAAATATTAGGCATTCCCCACATCAACCATCAGATTCAACTACATGACCTTTATAAAATCGTAGAATTACTGGGAACTCAACATCCTATCAATTATCCTTTGCCTGCTTTATTGAGATTAGGGATAACCATGACCATACCACATATTCTCTCGATTTCCTCCCTGAATTATTCTTATCATAACGATTACTGCAGCGCTATTTTCTGCATAGTGATATTATGCTTCAATCAATATGCGTGGATTGCTTATAAAATCAATTTAATCAAAATTCATTTTTGGCTTTACAACCCTTTTGAGTTTTGTTTTTTCAATAAAAATATTCCGTATCCTCTTTTTGTGAAAGAAAAAAAATATCTAAAAATATGGAGTCAATGCTTTGAACTCACTCAAGATTTAAAAAAATCAGCCCAACTTTTTTCTTTATATTATCGTTATGATGGATTAAGAAAAGCTGAACGCTCGCGTCGCTATATTGTTGTTTTTATAGACGTACTCAACCTAGTCTTTTTTTGGAACCTGGTTGAAGCAAATTTTTCACAACTTTACTCTACAAATATCAATGTCTTTTGACACGTTAATATTTATTATGATCACAAGCATCATTTTAGTCACCGCGATTATTGATGGCTACTACAAGATTATTCATGATCTTTCTTGGGTAAGTTTGGTTTTGATGAAACTGATTTCTTCATCATTCATATGGGTTGTATACGATTATCTATGCTCTTGTATCATTTTGATGTTTATGAATATGTTAACAGATTCAATAGGCAATAGAAAAATGTTTCAAGAAGGTGATCTCTATTTTATTAGTGCGTTGACTACGTGGATAGGTTTGAACAATTTGGATCTTTTATTAGGACTCAGTAGCATCACGATGGTTGTTACAGCTTATGTGATGCGCTTGAAAAAAGAAACCATGCCTATGGCGCCATTCTTATGCATAAGTTTTTTCATGATCGTCACAAGCACAAAAGAATGCCGATTGCCAGAATCGAACTGGCGACCTACCGCTTACGAGACGGTTGCTCTACCTACTGAGCTAAATCGGCTAGTGCATATTATTATCCCAAAAAAATAATCGAACAGAAAGATTAAGTTAAAATCTTTCCACAACAATGTTTATATTTTTTACCAGAATGACAGGAGCAGACTTCATTACGCCCGATTTTAACTTGATCGGGAACTAAATCTATCACTGTTTTCATTTGACCTGGAACTGTTAAGTTTTTAAATCGGTTACGATCAGCTTCTTGCATTTCATCTATTTCTTCCTGAGTTAAAAACTTAGCGCGCATTAAGGCAGATATGACAGAAGTTGCAAACTGCCCCATAAAAGATTCGAATAATTTAAAAGCTTCGAGTTTATATTCTTGCTTAGGATCTTTTTGAGCATATCCACGCAATGATACATGTTGACGAGCTAACTCTAAATGAGTTAAATGTTCGCGCCATAAGTTATCTAAATAATGCAGGATTAATGAGCGTTCAAAACGCACTAAAAGAGCTTTGTCTAAATCCTTAGTTCTATCTTCATACGCTTGGATAAGATAAGAGGATAAGTAATCTCTTATATGCTCAATTGACATATTAGCTAAAAATGTAATATCAATATCCAATCTGTATTCTTTCAAAAAAAATAGCTTCAAACCTGCTAAATCCCATGCTGCATGATTACTTTCCGGCAAAAATGGTTCAATAGTTAAAGGAATAGACTCATGAGCATATTGATTTAAAAGCTCTAATGGTTGTAATCGCGTTAAAATATCATCTCGACAAGCATAAACAACTGCTCGCTGATCATTGGCAACATTGTCTTCTTCTAATCGCTGCTTTCTAATATCAAAATGATAACCTTCTATTTTGCGCTGCGCTTTCTCAATGGTTCTGTTCAGCATTGAACTCTCAATCGGCACATGAGGAGTGTCATTCCACTTTTTAAAAAACTGCACCATCTTCACATCAAACAATGCTTTCATTAAGAAGTCGTCCAATGATAAGAAAAATTGACTAGAACCCGGGTCTCCTTGTCTACCAGCACGCCCACGAAGTTGATTATCAATTCTACGAGACTCATGGCGCTCCGAACCTAAAATATGTAAACCACCTAATTGTTTGACCTCTTGCTGTTGCTCAATCCATTGATGCATAGCTTCATCTTCAGATAAATCAGGATGCATTTCTTTAAAAACATCGAATGTGCCACCCAGCACGATATCCGTGCCTCTACCAGCCATATTCGTGGCAATGGTGACAGCATTTTTCTGACCTGCTTGGGCAACGATGCGCGCCTCTTGACTATGGTTTTTAGCATTTAAAACAACATGAGGAATCTTGTGTTCAGTCAGTAAATCCGAAAGATACTCAGATTTTTCAATCGCAATAGTCCCTACGAGAACAGGTCTACCGATTTGATGATATTTTTTGATTTCAGCTAATACTGCATGAAACTTTCCATCTTCCGAAGTAAAAACCAAATCAGACATGTCTTTTCTCTGAGATGGTTTATTAGGGGGGATGACTACCACATCTAAATTATAAATCTCATGCAGTTCATAAGCTTCTGTATCAGCAGTACCTGTCATTCCTGAAAGCTTTTTAAATAATTTAAAGAAATTTTGGAATGTTGTAGAGGCTAGTGTTAAATTCTCATGATGAATCTTTAAGCCTTCTTTTGCTTCAATCGCTTGATGTAATCCATCTGACCATCTTCTACCATGACTAGCTCGCCCTGAATGCTCATCAATAATAACTACTTTGTCATCCATGAGGATATAATCTTTATCTTTTTTAAATAAATGATGTGCTTTAAGCGCAGCTAATGCATGATGCAATAAGGCTGCTTGTGTAGGTTGATACAAAGAATGATGCTCTGGTAATAACCCCATTTCATGAAGAAGTTTTTCTAACTTGATGTGCCCAGCGTCACTCAAATATAATTGCCTTGCTTTGTGATCAATCGTAAAATCTCCACTTTCAGGTTGTTCTTCACTAGGAGACATTGTTAATTTTAAGGCAAGAGTATTTAATGCTGTATAAAGAGACAAATCACTTTCTTTAGCACCAGAGATAATAAGGGGTGTACGAGCTTCATCAATCAGAATCGAATCAACTTCATCAACAATAGCAAAATCAAAAGAAGGCAATAAACATTCATGCTCTTCAAAAACCATGCGATCACGCAAATAATCGAAGCCTAATTCGTTATTAGTAACATAAACAATATTACAAGCATAAGCTTGTTTTTTTGCTTCTCGAGACTGGTCAGTGGATACAATACCTACAGTTAAGCCCATAGCGTTGTATAAGGGCGACATCCATGTTGCATCACGTGCAGCTAAATAATCATTAACAGTAACAACAAAAACTTTTTTCTGTTGCAATGCATAATAAGAAGCAGGTAATGTGGCAACCAATGTCTTGCCTTCACCTGTACCCATCTCAGCAACTTTACCTTCACATAAAGCTAGGCCGCCTAAAATTTGGACATCATAGTGACGCATCTTTAAAACACGGTTTGCATACTCACGAATTAACGCAAAAGCTCTTGCCTGGTACGTTGCCGATTGAGGTGTCATTAAAAGATTTTTAAGCTCACTGGTCTCTTTTTCAAGTTCCTCTAACGTGGCTTCTTTCAAGGAAGCCTCTAGCTTATTGATATTTTTTAGGGTTTTTTTATACCCCCCTAAAGTTCGTTCATTTTTGCTACCAAAAATTCTTGTTAAAAAATTAAAAATCATTCCGTTCCCTTCAATTTCCGTCAACTATGAACTGTAAAATCAGCTCGACTGACTGTCAGTATGTACGATTATCTTAACATGTGCTGCTTGCTCACCATAATGCTCTATCAATAAACATTTTACTGTTTTTTTTACAAGTTGTATTGATACATTAGGTTGCAATAAAAAACAAAAACATGTTGCCGACTCCCAATTTAATTCATCTATTCGACACAAATTCTGTTTCTGATTCAATAACTTTAAAGATTCCTGTTGAGCGATTAAGGCCGTTTCAACACGAAGCTTCAGTTGCTTAAGTGATACACTATTTTTAAATAATGTATCAGCTTGAAAAATTTTTGACATAGTAGTGGCCAATTATTTGCTTTCTCAAAGGCTATCTGTAAGTTTATCATATAACCAAATGATGCTGTGTGTTTAAGCGCGTCTATGACGCAATTTTAATATATTCTATTTAAATCAATGCGTTGTGACTATTTTTCATTAACACATCAGCATCAACCCAATCAAAAGCATTTTGTAAAAATGCTTCCATAATTAATTTTATATTTAAAGTATGCCCTGGTTTAATTGCTTTATAATGACCCCAAAATGCCCCTCCTATCAAGCTCATATCACCAATAGCATCTAACATTTTATGGCGCGCAACTTCATTGTAAAATCGTAATCCATCAGGATTTAAAATAGCATGATCATCAAAAACTAGCGAGTTTGTTAGATCAGCACCTCTGGCTAAGTTATTTTCTTTATAAAATTCAATATCTTTTTTAAACCCGTATGTTCTTGCACGAGCAATATCTGTAGGATAATCATTTTTGCTAAAAGAAAATCTTAACGATAATGCATTATCTTTAATGAATGGATGATCATAAGCAAGTGTTATTTCAAACGATTGATCTTGAGAGGGGGACAGTATGCCCACACTCTCTCCGTAACAAACCTCTACTGTTTTGTTAACGACAGCTATTTTTAGCGGTTCTTTTTGATGAAGCAATCCTACTGATTTTAAGGCAAAATAAAAAGGCCAACTGGATCCATCCATGATAGGGATTTCGGGCCCAATAACTTCACATAAAGCATTGGTCAACCCGAGCCCCATAAAAGCTGATAACAAATGCTCTACTGTTTTGATAGAGACATCGCCCTGATGCAATTGAGTTGCATATGATGTTTTTGAAACAAATCCAATTAAAGCAGGAATAATAGTTCCATTGATAATAAAATTAATCCCTGTATTTTCTGCAGCGGGATGTACAATCACTGTAGTAGACTCACCAGTGTGCAATCCTATCCCATTAAAAGTGACTTTTTGACGAAGAGTGGTTTGATTTGATAGGAACATTTAGAATTTTTTATCTTTTTTATATGAAAATAGCTACACTCTATCAAATTCTATAAAGTAGCGCCACAACAGAGGTTGTTCTGAAAAAATCTTGCGAACTCATCCAGAAACTATTTTCTGCTTGGTTCATAATATTTTTTCGTTATCTCTAAGCACCCATCAGTATGAAAAATATGAGAACAAAAGTTCTTATCTAAGTCATAGCTATTGGTGAACTACCCGCCCATGAATGAGCGGGCTTCCGATTAGGCGACATCAACAGTGTGCTGACGCTTAACTTTCTTTTTTGACGTCTCATTGAGCACTGCGCTTTGAGCTTGACCCA
>RFNU01000225.1 GCA_009927065.1 bacterium
CCTGTTGTTCAAGCACTCTTGAATAGCGGTGCTAATATCAATCTTCAAAATAATGATGGTTGGGCGGCTTTAATGGCTGCAGCTCTAAACGGACATCTTGCTGTTGTTCAAGCACTCTTGAACAGCGGTGCTAATATTAATCTTCAAAATAAAGATGGTTTGACTCCTTTAATGGCTGCAGCTAAAAACTGCCATCTCCCTATTGTTCAAGCACTCTTAAGTCAGGGAGCTAATACCAATCTTCAAGATAAAGATGGTTTGACTCCTTTAATGGCTGCAGCTAAAAACGGTCATCTCCCTATTGTTAAAGAACTCTTAAGTAAGGGAGCTGATGCCAATCTTCAAGATAATCAGGGTTGCACTGCTCTATCACATGCACAGAAGGCAAATAGATCAAAACCTTTAATAACAACTCTTGAATATTATAGTAAAAAAGCCCTTTCGCTCGTAGCACAAGATTCCTCATCCAATCCAGAATGCATAGCAAATAAAAGGAAAAGAAATGTTGAGGTTACAGAAGAAAGCACTTTAACCAATCAAAAAGTCATACAAGAAGATGAATGGGAAGCTTGCTTAGAATTGTTAAGAGATGATTTTACTTCAGAAGGTGAACAATGGGTCTCATGTGCGCAATCAGAAAATTTTGGGGATCAGTCATCATTATTAGCACAACCAGAAAACCCAACTCTTTCTGATAAAAAAAGATTATCATCGGATATTGGTGATCCTATTGTTTCTACCAGTAATGCCTCATTAAGCTCACGCTCTAAAAAAATTAAGCCGGCTCAACAAAGCGTCTCTCTTCAAGAGATTGCGTCCTTGATCCCTGAGAAGCGTGAGGATTGCTCGACCTTGAGCTCGACAGAGCAGAAAAAGATTCTAGAAACCGATACTGGTATTGCTGGAAAAATTTCACCCAAATATTTAGGTTTTGATGTACTTCCCTCATTGTCTTATGAAGCTAAAGGTAAAGCGCAACCCCGTCAATTAACTAAACTTCCATTTACTCAAATCGATAAAGTCGCGACGACGACCCAACATGCTGGTACGAATGATGTTACCATAAATTCAGACGGCTTTGCGTGCACCCTTTATTGTTCTCAAGATAATCGCATTTATAATGGTATTAAAACAGTTTTTGTTATGGCAGGAAGAGGCATGAAGGCCTATCTCCCTCAACGCTCTAAGCACACTCAAACGCGTGTTGTTATAGTCTTAGGCAGAGATGAGTTTAATAGCTCTTTTAATAAGGCATTACCTCAAGATTATGATTTACTTGTGATTGATGGAGAACAGGAAATTGCTCGCAAACTTCATACGAGACGTCTCTATTCTTTTCTTCTAGCCCATACGTTAAAGTTACACAATATTATATTACTTGATGACAATATTGAAAATCTTTATTTTAAACCACAAGGTGGCACTGACCCTTTAGATTGTGCTGTGCAACAAATGAATCAGTTACGTGGAAATGAACCTATCTGTTCGCTACCCACGTTAACAGCGAACTGTAAAGAGCTCTTGATTAAAAGCGATGAGTTAGGTTCTAAAGTCTTTATGATCAATTTACAGCCTTTTTTTGACGTCATACGTTCTCCGATCGAATGGCGTGCTCTTTTGCCTGAAGATCAATCAGCATGGGGAGAAGATTATTTCTTTCAGATTGTTTCAAGATGTCTCTTCTCGGCAGAAAACACTCATGGCTTTAAAGTACTCTCTCATAACGACATGGGTATTGAGCGAGCAGCGAACAATGGCCAAGCTTTTCTTAAAAATGGCGGTAAAAAAGCAGATTACCTACAATCTTCTTCAGAGTTTATTGCCCAGTTCTCAAAGAACGCAAGACTAAGAGAAGCTCATGAAAAGAGTTTAGTACTCTTTAATATGTTAGTGAGTAAGAATATCATTGCTTTGCAACAACGACTAGTAGCGCTAAAAGAAAAGAAGTTGCATGAGATTTTTCCACGTCTACTGAACTATTCAAATGATCAAAGCTCTGTCCCTGATGCTGTTTCTAACCCACCTCTCTCTTTAAGGACTAACTTGGAGAGACTGTCGAATACATTCACCAATACTCCCGATGTATATCCTTTAAGACCAGGGCAGCTTCAAGCTTTTCAAACTCTTCATCAACAATTCTCTGCAGCGCAAACGCCTCAAGTTTTGAGTTTGGAGCTCCCTACAGGTTATGGTAAAACCTTAATTCAAGCTTGGTTAGCCTTTTGTGCTGTTAAAGCTCTTGAGAGAAAACAGCATATTACTGTTATTTGCCCCCAGATTACCCTGGTTGAACAATTTTATACAAATATGCTCACTTACCAACAACAGTTACCTGATTACTTAAGCTTTTTGAAGCTTGATGCCGACCAAATGATCCCTGTCTCTTCAGGATTAACTCACGTGTCAGGACAGATGTTAGAGATCAACCGTGCTTTAACAGAAAAACCAAGAGTGTACATTACGTGTCAAGCCACATTAATGCATGCTCTTGAGCAAGAGCCTTGCAACTCTCATCTTGTGAGCGGTACTAAAGTATTTATCGCTGATGAATCGCATACAACGTTAAACCAAAATCTGTTTTCGTTGTTAACAAACAAAAAAGATCCAAACACTACAATCATTGGATTTTCAGCAACACCACCTAATCATTTACCACCTTTATGTTTCAGTTTATCAAGAGAGGCAGCGATGGCTGAAGGCGCTATTACTCCTCTGTTAATAGATAGAACTTACACAAAAGAAGAACTTGCTGATCCTAGAGTTGTGTCTAAGATCATAGTTGACCATCAAATAGATAATAAAAGTCTCTTAGATTTAAAAGGATTGATTTTTCTTAAAAGTATCACTGCATTAAAATCTCTTCAGAAGTTTTTAGAGGAACACCCTACTATTAAAGATAAAGCAATACCAATCTATGCTCTTTACTCCAATCAAAATCAAGATAATCATGGCTGCAGTGGTAGTGGGCTAAGATTAGACCCTTATGAAATAATTAACGCATTTAATCAGGCGGAAAAAGGAATCTTACTTTCTGTTCGTATGGCAAGAACTGGAGTTAATATCCAATCAGCAAGTTGGGGTATTAATACATGCGCTTACCCCATAACGTCAGAAGATCTGTATGCAGAAACCGATGCTTTACGACAAAAAATTGGTCGCATTTTACGGTTAGATAAGAATCAACCTAAAAAATATGGCTTATTTTTTACACCTCGTGTTTCAGATACACAAGAACATAAGAGGTATCATGGGTTTTCAGAGGCTATACCTAGATCTTGTTAATTATTATGGACCGGTAACAGTTTATTTTATAATCAATAAGATGTACGCGATGATCCTATCCAAAAAGCAAATCAAACCGCAGCAAGTGATTGCTGTTGCTTGATTGCAGACCCATTTACTTTAAGGGAGGGTTTTCGTGTGCTATCTTGTTCATCGGGTTAGGTTAGTAATATACAGGCCGGTTAGTATTCCAACCAGGAATATTCTTTATCATCGATTCCACCTTGTGTTATTATTCAATTTTTTTTAATACCTCTGTGAGAGATTTTATGAATATGTGGAAATTATTTTATTTATATTTTTTTAATACTCTATATTCAGTCTTTTCTGATTTAAGTTTTTATAATAAAGTCAGAATGATAGGAAAAATTCCTTCCGGATTGCAAGGTACCTTAATCTTCAGCGAAGATAGCGATCAGGAGGGTTTCGATCCAGCATTACGATTAGATAAGAAATGGCAACAACGCCTGCATTTTTTGAAAATAGGTGCCACCAAAGATCCCCACATTCACATCAAGACGCTGAAATTGAATCGTTATCAGCAGATCGAATCAGATTATTCTGATTTTGTAAAAAATCCTTTTTTAGGCCAAGTCTTCTTGCAACAATTAAAACCAGAGTCTTATCTGGTTGGCATGACTCATGACATTCCATCAATTTTAGATGAAATGCCAGACGGCTCTATGGCTGTCACAAAAAACTATTATAATAAACTTGAACAATTCGGTGGATTGAGCACACCATTACGTACTTATGGTGATTCGATATATTTTGGGCTGTCCAGTCAAGAACCTTTTAATATACATCAAACATTAATAGGTATTAATAGATTAACAGGAGATGTTTTTTATAAAAGAGGTTATCGACAACTCTTTAGTATGAATGATTTTTTAATTTTACCTAGTGGTCGTTTGTTATTTATAACCGGTATGCCTAAAGATAGCCTGATTGAAAATTATAGTGGTAATTTAACAAGCTTTCGTTATCAAGAATCTACCATTCACGCTCAAGATGGTGCACAAAAACATAGCACATTGACAAGTTTCAACTTTAAGGATGAAACTCATATTACAGATCTTCTCTGCGCCACTGAAGAACGGGAACGAGTTTTATTATGGTTTTATGGAGTCAGATCAGGAAATACTGATTTATTGAGGAAAGAATCTGTCGTTAGTAACTTTAAACCGACATTGCACTGTGTTGAGCTCAATTTCCGGTCGCTCAAGATGAAGACTCTTTACGAAGACACATTTACTTCCTTACTTAAACCACCTGCTTTTATTTACAATAATGGCAAAGATCAGTTAAATCATCAACTCTACTGGACATCGACTTATCCTTCTGTTGATACGAAGCATAATCGATTAGCATCTGTGGTCTTAAAGGACGAACAAACCCCCCGTATTGAGTATTTAGAATTTGGTGAGAATATATCTCCGCCTGTTTTACTATCTCGTTCAAATGAAGAGACCCTTTTAGCAACACTATCTCGCCAAAATCATGGCCAGCGCCTGATGATTCATAACACTGATGGAGTGATTTACGCACAAGGATCATTAGGAAATAACCTCGGGTTAAGTCAGCATCGCGGCCAATTTTTTCCAGAACGATAGATGCTCCACAAACCAAGCTGCATTGATTAATCGATAAAAAGCTGATAGTGTTATGGTGAAGAACAAAAACTCTATCAGCCAGATGAATCATGATGTTAAAAGCTACCAAGACTCTCAAAGATTTCCTAAAAATAGGCGATCTCTGAGATATCATGCTAAATTTTTTAACGGTATTGTCCATGGATAGTGTAACTTTATTTCATTATGAAAAAAATTGCTTAATACCCATCTTCCACGGATAAACCATAATATTATCTATTAATTTAGGATAAGGGTCTCGACTAAAACATACTGCTTCACACTCATCAAAATCACGTGCTAAAGCACGTAATGTTGCGAGATGACGACTTTCCACCGTTGTGCTGCTTTTTATCTCAATAAACAAAATTTTTTGACCTGGACGTTCTACAACTAAATCTATTTCTGCATCATCTTTAGTGGCTAAATAACTGAATCGGTAATGACGATGAAAATAACTTGCTAATTGAATACATTGATTAATAATAAAATGCTCAAAAGCTTCTCCATAAGCCGACGTACTTTCAGCTAAGGGTAACTCAATTAAGCCAATTAAAGCACGAGTAACACCCGTATCAAAAAAATAAAATTTGGGTTTTTTACTCAGGCGTTTACGAAATGAATGCTCAAAAGGTTGTAAAAAATAACCTATCAACGTATCTTCTAAAATAGAAAAATAATCCTGTACAGTATAAGTTGATACACCAACATCTCTCGCAATATTTGAGAGATTAATTTTTTTCCCATTACATTGAGCTGCCACTTCAAGAAAATGACGAAACAGAGATAAATCTCGAACATATTTTTCCGCCCAAACTTCTTCTTTTAAATATAAATTAACATAAGTTTCTAGAAAAAGTTGTTTTTCTAGCTCATTGGTCAATTCAAAGATTTTAGGCAACATTCCATACTGTAAAGCGTGTTGCAAGTTAAATTCCTGATCAACTTCTAAGTAACTCAATGGATAGAGATTAAAAAGAATAGCTCTTCCTGCTAATAAATTACTCCCTCCATGCCTTAGTTTTTTGGCACTAGAACCGGTCAAGATAAATATTTTATCAGTCATTTCAATCAAATAATGAACAACATCTAATAATTTAGGCAGTTTTTGAATTTCATCAATAATCACATACTGTTTATTGGTAGGAAGGGCCTTCACAATATCAGCAGAATATTCAATAAAAATGGTGTCTGCTTAACACGCTTTGCGCTGAACTCTTGCCCTCTCGGTACTTATGCTCCTGTAGACCAAACTTATGCTCAATACAAAAATAAAGAATTG
>RFNU01000169.1 GCA_009927065.1 bacterium
AATGAATCAAAAATATTACACAGAAAAATATGGAATCATTTGCTACATAAGGAGTGAAATCGATTTATTTTTTTTTATGGATATGAATTTAAGAATATTGCGTATACAACAACAAATTAGAAAATGTGAAAGTTTTTATCAAGAAGAAGAGAATATTACTTTTTTTTTCACTTTTATTTGTAATGCATTATTTGCCAGTTCGATTAGTGTATCAAAACAAATTATTCCAGAAAAAATAAATGCATGGAAAGAATTTTTAGGGCCTTTTATATCTGCATATGCCCCTACAATTTTCACGTTGGGGAGTTTTTTTTTAAGCTATGCAGTCAAGAGATATTTTCGTTATCGAGGAGATCAAATCTTAGGAAAGATATCCCTTAACGATCTGATTGAATATACAAATCACGAGACTCATACTCTTGATGAAAAACTTCTGTTGCGTAAAATTCGACTGATGAAAAAAAACTCATCAAGTTGGTTAGCAGATGTTGAAAGAGAGTTTTTTGGTGACGAATTGCTTAGCGACTCATTCAGAGGAAAGCTTTTTGATGTTTATGATATTGTCACTAAAGAAATACAACCAACGATCATTCAACAATTCTTGATTACGCTTGGATTAAAACAAAAACCATATATGACGCTTAAGATGCGGCTAAGTTTTTTAACAATTGCCATTCAGCAAGCTGATATTAAGGCTCAAAAAAAAATCATCCATCATATGATTAGTGATATGAGTCTGTTAGAACATGAAATTCAATCCACCAACGCTGAAGAGTTTGATGATATTATTCGTGAGATTAAAACACAAAAGCAAGATCATCTAGCCTCTCTTTTAACACACTTAAAAGAAAATAATAAAGCTAAACTCCAAAAGATTACAGAGAGACCAAAATACTTTAGATACTTACAAGTTATTCTTTATATTCAAGGATGGTTTAGCTTGAATGTCATTGGTTCTGCATCTGATGTTAATTATCAAATCCATGCAAAAATTTTTCAAGCTTATAAAGGCATTTTGCCTCTGTTAGTGTCGCTTGCTTTACCATTTTTTTCGATTATTATCGCCGGTGCAGCTATCTGTTTAGCTATCTTGGTGAATAGATTATGTGTGTTGGGTGTAAGTGCTTTATTAAAAAAAGAAGATCCTTTATCGTTGGCGCTGATGCATCATCACGATCCTGCGAGTGTTCCGAAAGCCTTATTGAAACAAAAATTCGCTGAAATGTCTGCAAAAGAATGGAATGTTTTAAGGACTAAACTTAAAGATTCTAACGAGGGATCGTTAGTGATTGATGATCTTTTCAACAAATATTTAGTTGCTCAATATAAGAAAAGTGCCAAAAAAAGTAAACCATCGTTCATCAACAGTTTTTATAACATGTTTAAAACAAACGCTTTGAATCGTATTTTTTGGTCTGAAAAAGCAAGCATACCTCCGTCATTATTAATTGATTACATAGAAATTTTGGTCAAACAAAATCGATTAAAAGATTTAATTAAATATCAGCAATCATTATTACGTTCTCATTGGCCCAATAATCTATCAAAACAAGATTTAGAGAGATTGAGACTTTTAAACTCGTCGCTCGATCAACACAGTCCTTACAAAAAAACACTAGATCTTTTGATGAAAACAGAAAACGATCCTTTTATCCAGCAGATGAGACAGGATAGGTTATCTTATAAAGCTATTGTGCGCTATGAAAAAGCAAAAAAAATGTTGGATAATTTATTTTTTCCTTTTAATAGTTTTAGTACAGCAACATTAAGTGGTTTATATTTCTTAGCTCCAGCTATTTTTTTAGGTTCAGCGGTACCGTTCACACTTATTCCTGTAGTAGTATTGACGCTTTCTTTAATGCTTTTGGCAACGATTAAATATGTTATTACAAAAACCACTGAAAAAAAGATTCAAGAGATGAAACTCACGAGTATCTTGTTACAAGGAAACAACAAATCTATTTATAAGGTTATTCTTGATAAAAAAGCGGCATGCATGAAAGAGCATGATTGGAAAGAGTTTGTTAACGAGATCGTAAGTGCAAAAAATGAAGCTTACAATAATGATTACATAGCAAAGACTGCTTTTGATTTATTAAATAAACATGCACCACAATATTTAACAAGTTGTAGAGAATATTTTGAGTCTGCTGCTTTAAAAACAGAGAACTTAAGCTTGTTGCATCAAGTAAGAGACTATTATGAAATCAAGGATGAAGGTCAAAATCTTCATCCAATGGTGCTGAGTTCAAAGGAGCTTTTTTTTGATTTCACATCCTCAGAAATGAAAGCATTAAAGAGTCTGGTTCATTTGATAAAGACAACGTTAAACAAAGACGATAAAAAGATAAATATATTGCGCCACTCATTCCGGTCATGGTTTTCCGAGAGAGAGAATGAAGAGGGTTTTCATTTTAAACTCGAAGTTAAAGGCAAGAAGATTATCCTTGAATTGAGCAAAATTAATGAAGAGTTATTAACCATTGTTTTTGAGAGTATTCAACGAGACTTTAAAGGCAGAGACTTTAGTATCAATATCGTCAGTATCAGTGCTGAAGAAGAAAAACACCATAGAAAAATTTTTGACGACTTTCTAACATCCTCAAAAAACAAACATGACCATGCGTTGAAGAAACCTGCTCAACAGGCAGCGGACTCTCTCCCCCATAAGATCGTGCTGCGAAAATAACATCATTCAGACTTACAAGACGATCTTGCTTGAGAAAATGTGACAACCTTAATAATTTGTGATAGGTTTTAAGTGATTCACCCAAAAGAGAAATCTGGGAGTCTATGACATTATTTATCACGATTAAAAATAATAACAAGCTGATTTTTAATGAAATTTAATCTAAATAACATGTAACGCATTAAGGGTATTTAACCTATGTTATTTAAAGATTATTTAAAAACCAACCATATTGAATATCAAGAAGTCGAACGTATCGATTCTACAATACCTTTATTGCAATCTCGATTTTGCAAAAGCCCGATGAGTATTGCAATGATATTGCTTTTAAAAGATGAAATGTTTTTACCAACAGATTTCCGTGGTTTGACTCGGATTGATTATAAACTGATTTCTCCCGAAGAAATTTGTTTAGTGCAACCAGGAGGCTACCTTCCTTTAGCACCTAAAGCATTTGGTTTGGTAGGCTATGTTTCATCGACAGTTCAAGAACAACCCTTTATAGCCATCGAGTTAGAGCAAGGGTATGCATTGATTGCACAAAAAGATTGGCTCAAGTATGCTCAACTACAGAGTCTTCATGTTTATCAAGGCCATGAAATTCATTGGTTATTAGATCATAATGAAAATGTTATTTCAGTCTTTAGTCAACGCGTTATTCAGCGCTTACCGTCGATTGTGGATTTCCCTCCTTTACCTATCAGTGCTGAGAGACTTATTCATCTTAAATCTCATCCCAGCCCTAATATTGAAGTGTTAACTGATATCATCACTCACGATCCTTTATTAACCGCTCAAATTATGCTTTGGGCTCGATCGCCTTTATATGGACCTATTCGTACTCATCAAGTTCATACTGTTCGACAAGCGATCACCCAAGTTTTGGGTTATGATCTTGTGATGAACTTATGTTTATCGTTGAGTTTAAAAAGAGTCTTGCATCATCCTGAATTTGGAAGACTGGGATGGCGTAGACAATCGCAACAAGCAAATTTAACAGGTCGTTTAGCTAAGCAGATTGCTATCGAACAACAACTGAGTATTGACTTGAATTTACTTGAATTATCAGGAATGCTGTGTGATATAGGCTATTTCGTTTTAGGCCAGTACTTTCAACCACACTTTGCCACCCTAGTAGAAGACATAGAAGCTAATCCAACCATCGACCCTTGTCTTATTGAGTTTAATCAATTTCATTTTACTCACCAGCATTTAGGCGCATGGTTATTAAAAGGTTGGAATTTCCCCTATGAAGTGATCACTGCTGTTCAGTGGCACCATAGTATTCAACCAACAACATTTCATGACGAATATCCTTATACTGTCTTTCTAGCACGCTATTTTTTAACAAAGCACGGATACGGTGATGAATTTAAAGTCACTGATGATCACATGCAGCTTGGTATTAATGAAGAAGAACATAACTTAATAGAAAAGATCAGTACTCATTTAATTGAACGCACACAAAACGATCCATCGTGTTAACTGATTTGATGCGTGATGGGCTGCCCAAACCAATCATAAATCAACTTCACTTCAGGAGGACTGAGGGTCAATCCTAATTTTGTTCGTCGAAACAGTATATCATCAAGATTTTGAGCCCATTCTGTGCTCATCAAGAAGTCTATTTCAGCTTCGTAAAGATTATCAGCTATTTTAGCCCCAAACTCTTTGAGGCTGCTTCTTAAACCAATAAGATTGTACGTACGTAATCCATAGGTTTGAGACCATCTTTTTAAGAGTTCTTTATTGATAAAAGGAAAATCTCTACATAACTCTTCAAAAATCATATGACTAGATGTGTTCACTCTCGCTCCAGGCAAAATTTTCTTTGTTGTCCAAGGAGCTGTCATCAGAGGAAATTCTTTTTTTAAAGAAGAGACAATGTCTTCAGCGGATAAACGCCAAGTCGTTATTTTCCCACCAATAAGATGAACAATAGGGTGTTTGTGATGAGGACAGTACATTTTTTCCACTTTGTAATCACGCGTTGCTTTAGAGGCCGATTTGTTAGAATCAATCAATGCCCGTACGCCAGCATAATGCCCAATAATGTCATTATCCTTGATATTTTTACCAAACACTTTGGAGACTAAATCTTTCAGATAAGTTAATTCACAAGGATCGATGGTTGGTTTTTGGGGCATCTTATCGATCACAAATTCTGTTGTGCCTACGAGTGTAAATTTTTCTAAATAAGGAACAAAAAACACTAAGCGACCATCATCATGTTGATAGGCTAACGCATCGGGGCCACTATACAATTTTGGAACAATCAAATGCGCACCTTGGACCAACTTTACTTCTGTTTGAGATGTGATCAGTTGACAGTCTTGCGTCACATTTTTAAGCCAAGGCCCTGTCATATTGGCAATGGCTTTAGCTTTAACAAAATAGGGTCCAAATTTACCCTGTGTTTTAACAATCCAGCTTTCTTCTGTTGAAACAACAGACGTGACTTCATGATGAGTATAAATCTTTGCTCCTAAGCTTGTTGCGAGCAGAGCATCAGCAATCACAAGACGATTATCATCTGTTTGACAATCATAATAACGAAAAGCAGCTTTTGGCTTTTTTTGCAATTCCAACTTTTCTAAATCTTGAGCAGAGAGTATTGTGCTATGAGGCATTGAACGAGCTGTGAGCCTATCGTAAAAAAATAGCCCTAAATTAATCATCCATAAAGGACGAGTATTATTATCAACAGGGATAACAAAAGGTAGGGGCTGAACAAGATAGCCCGCATTTTGTAAAAGAAGACGTTGTTCCATTAAACATTGACGGACAAGACTGAACTCATATGACTCTAAGTAGCGTAATCCACCATGAATTAATTTTGTTGATGCGCTTGATGTTCCAGCACCAAGATCTGCTTTTTCAAATAAAGCCACTTTTAATCCACGACCAGCAGCATCTGCTGCAACACCGCAGCCATGAATACCACCACCAATAACAACGAGATCAAATAATTCCATATTCTATTGTTTCCATTATGTTGATGACAAAATGAAGCAAAAAGTACTATTTTTAAGCTTTAAAAGCTAAAACCTTTTTAGCTTTATTGAAAAATTATAGGGTAGAATTGAAATTAAGAGAAGATTAGGTTGAATAAATTCAATATTTATTTATTAGTCATGATGATAAGTTTAAAACCCTTATCTCATGGTGTTACTTATCATCATCAACATATGTTATTAGAACTCATAAGAACTCGTTATTATATTCAACAAGATAAAAAATTTTCATGTGTTGATGGTCAGTTAAAAGTCATGCATAAGAATGGTTATTTATATCCACTCACACAGACAGGATGGAAGTGTTCGTATCAACATCAGGAGCTTGTTTTTAGTTATGAATCATGGAATTTTTCTTATAGTGTTAATGAATCTTTTTTTAATGAAAATTCAATTTCAAATGCACATTCAGTTGCAAGCCATTTCCAAAATCTTGCTGAGCATGGCATGAATGCAACAGATTGGCTATGATGGGTGTAATTACTTTTTATTGAAAGAAAATGATGAATAAACCAATTGCGCTTATTACTGGATCGACTCGTGGTATTGGTAAAGCTATTGCTATCAAATTAGCATCTGAAGGTTATACGGTTATTATTACGGGAAAAACAAAAGAAACTCATGATAAACTCCCAGGAACACTCGATAGTGTTGTTGAAGAAATTCGTGCATTAGGTTTTGATGCAGAGTCTTTTCAGGTCGATGTTCGTGATGATCAACAATTAGAGTCTTTGTTTCGGTTTATAACAGAAAAATATGGATACTTAGATGTTTTGGTGAATAATGCTAGTGCTATTAGTTTGACCCAAGCTGAAGCGACTTCAATGAAAAAATTTGATTTAATGTTACAAGTCAATGGAAGAGCAACCTTTGCTTGTTCTAAAATGAGCATCCCATTGCTTCAACATTCTAAAAATCCACATATATTAACAATGAGCCCACCATTAAACCTCAACCCTAAATGGTTTAAGAAACATACTGCCTATACACTCTCAAAATATATGATGAGTCTTTGCGTTTTAGGGTTAAGCGCTGAACTCAAAGATAAAAAAATAGCCGTTAATGCTTTATGGCCTAAAACAATTATTGCAACAGCTGCTATTGAATTTAATTTTCCAAAAGAGATGCTTCAAAGAGCTCGCAATCCTCAGATTGTTGCTGACGCTGCTTGGGCTATTCTCTCACAACCCTCCGTTCAAGCAACAGGACAATTCTTCATCGATCAGGATGTCCTTGAAAAACAAGGGGTTACTGATTTTTCTCGGTATGCGGTTAATCCCGATGCCCCCTTGATTCCAGATCTTTATCTTGATTAGACGGTTGTAAACGCATGAACTATACTGGTTTTGATATGGATCGTGATACTCCCATAGAAGCGAGCCCTTTACTCCCTAGGTTCCTAGGGAGTTTTTTTAGCATGATCGCTACAGGTTACATAAGAAGCGTTCAAGCATGTGTGGATCCATCTCAATATTTTTGCAAGAGGCACTCAATGAATACAAAATCAGTTTTTTTGTTATTGGCATTAAGTTCATCAACAACTGGTCTTTTTGCATTCACACCTGAATACTCAGGTCAATTGAATTTTGATTACATCATTGAAACATCGAGAAAAAATAATAATTCAGTTCATTTGAATAAAAATGAAATGGATCCCGATATTCTTAATTTTTCAGAATTAAAGCTCAATATCTCTCAAAAGTTAAATGAGCATATTAAATTTAATATCCAGCTTTCAAATAATCTGTTGAGATCAGATCATGATCAGATCACGTCTAAAAACATTCAGTATATTACGCAAGCTTTTACCGCTTATAAAAATGAGATTATTGAACTTAAAGTTGGATTAATACCGAGTCCTGATATTAGCTTAACAAATACCTCTCTGTATTTATTAGGGATTGAAAATAGGATTGGTCGTTTAATACCTGCAAGTGATAATTCTTTAGGCTTTAGAGCTGATGGTCTTTATCAGCCCTTTAGCTATAACATGGCAGTTTGGAGAGAAACTTCACACCCACGCATAAAAGAACTTCATCAATTACCATCAACAAGCCTGAGTACTATTGGTTATAGTAATAATATTACAGCTATTAATAATAATACTGCTGCTATCAATCATGATCTGCTCAACACGCTCATCAGCCCAGATTCTTTTAGCGATCACATTCCCAGCCTCGCTTTGGGGATTCGACTAGGATTTACCCCTGTTCATGGCCAAAATGGTGGTTATTGTATTGCAGGAGGCTGGAATAACATGCCTTTAAATATTCCTATTGTTGTTGCAACATTAGCAGGCACAAGTGACGCAACCTTTGCTACTTTTAATTATATCAGTAACTTGGCGGCTGACTTTTCCGCTGTAACAGGTCCATTTCATCTAACTGCTGGGGTGAATTATCAAAGAATGGCTGTGTCTTTATCATCACGCATAAACTTGCAGGCAATTGATTCCAGGGTTTTTACTGATGACGGTTCCGCTTATTCCTGGTGGGTAGAAGGGAGTTACTTATTGGGCAATAAAAGCTATACCATTAATCCTTTATATGCACAAATTGATAAAGCCGGATCCGGGTTAGAATTAGGAATGAGCTTTGGTATAGAAACCCAGAGAGATATTTTCGCTCTTCTTAATAAGATTGGTCGAGATGATTTCCTTAAGAGCGTCTATACCAACCCACCGACGAATAATAATATCAGTGGTGCAGGACGTTTAGTCGAGAGGATATATCAGCCTACAGCAAACAACTATCTTCAGTATCATGAAAATGAAGCTTATCATCTTGTTATCGTGGATAACACTCTTCCCGGTGCAAACGCCAGACCTTATGTAGAGCCATCAACGAATATTCCTTTTGGCACCAATTTGCTGTCTTTTCAAATTAAAACATTTACAAATATTATGCATCTGAATTATCGTCCCGATGAAAACATTCAAATGAAATTTGAATTTCAACATGATCACCATTTAAAAGAAATTTTTGGCCAGGATTTCACCTTTTCTCAGAGCAATACTCAAAATCCTTACGTCAATTCGATTAACTATAATGTGGTCTTAACAATGAGAATGTCTGCTATTTATAATTTTTAGCGCATTGACTTGCCTTTGAAAAATGTTATACGTAATAAAACCCACTATGATTGAGAGAGGTATGTGATGCGAGCTAAGGCTCTTTTTGGTGTTTTTTGTTTGACGCTGTATAGTGCAGGTCTTGTTGCCAAAAGCACATTTTCAGGCGAAATACGCATGGATGCCTCTTTACAAACAAAAATAACTAATCAAACAAATACCCCTTCTCTTTTTCAAGCAGCAGGATCTGATACGTTAGCGCTCACAAGAATCAGAGTTGATTATACAAACAGACCTTCCCGTTCGCTCGGCGCTTTTATTCGCTTGCAGAGCCCTGAGATTGAAGATGTACAAATCTTGGGACTCGATCGATTAGTCGACAGCCCGCAACCCTCTCTTACACTCAGTCAAGCCTATGGAACATTTTACAGCTCAGGGGGTCAGTTTCATGCAGGGTATATCGCAGCTCCAGATGTGACGATGGAGCTGATTGATTATCAGGTCGGTTTCGGACAGCGCGTTGGTAATATTATTGGAAGACTGGGTAATCATCTTGGCGTTAGTCTTACAGGAAACACTGGTCAGATGGGTTTTAGCGTAGGTATTTGGGATCAGACACCCAATAGAAATATTACCAGTATTAACCCTGTCAACGAAATCATGACACCGACTGCATTAGAAGGAGCTGTTGCTCCCAATACGAATTTAAATACAAATGAGATCGCTCAATCCTTACCTTCAAGCTGTTTTGATAGCTTAAGATATCGATACGGCTATGGTGGCCGACTTGCTTATGTCCCTTATTATAAAGCAGGTCATGCTTTTGGATTGGGATTTGGCTATAGCTATGCACCGTTGAATACACCAGTTATGTTAGGCGTCTTGTATCATCCTTATCAAGCTGGCGTTGCTGCAGCTAGCCCCTCTCCAGCAATGCCTGCTCAGGGTGATTATCGCCTCACTGCTTTTAGTATGCTGACCAACCTTAAACTGGATGCAACATTAACTAACGGCAATGTTCAAATGGGATTGGGATTTTCTAGTCAGTATATTAAAAATGAGCATATGGCCACTGTCTTAACATCAGATACAACAGGAGGCAGTCCTGTTGCAACCGATAGTAGTCATTATATTTTTGAAGATTACGCTCGTGCGAGAGGTTATTACGCTGAAGTAGCGATGTTGATTATTGGCCAGCGATATAAGTTTGATTTGCAAAAGTCGATGGTATCGGGGGTGAAATTAGCCAAAGGGAAACCAGGGCTTGAAGTTGCTTTAAGAGCGGGCGTCTCAGATTTTACAAACCTTTTTGCTTTAATCGATCCTATAGGTTCCAACGATTTTCTTTCAAGCAGTTATCCTTCATCAGGAATGAGCGGTGAAGATCGATTAAAGACTGAGGCGTTCTTGAAAAGTGAGAGCAATCAAAACTATTTAGCAATCACTGTTGATAATAGCGGTTCGGATTATTACGTTATTCCAGAAAAGGTGACTGGTTATAGTTTCTTTGGTTTAGGTGGTGCTAAAGATATTATGAATTCTTTCCGCTCGAATCAAGTTGGGTTTGTTTTTGATATTAATTATTATTTTAATGAAAACATGCTGTTAAAATTTGAATTCCAGCAAGTGAATTGTAAAAAACAAATCTTTGGACAAGATTCATCAATGGTCAATTCTATTAACTTCAAAAAACTCTCGTATTTCCGTATGCGTTTTGATGTTAACTATTAAGATGTTTTATGCAGGATGTTGCAATACAACATCCTGTCATCCTTGACTCAACATGTTGCAAAGGTATGTTTGCAAAAACTCATGGGCGAGAGCTATAAATGTGATGCTGTGAACGCTACAGTCTGTAGTGTTAAATTGCGTCGTGGCCAAGCGGATTTAGCAATGACTGCTCGTTTTGGAACACAATCACCTAAAAGTGTTTTAGCCTTGCTCCATCAATCAGGGCATGCTGATTTCAGAGCTAAAGCTGATGGCTCAGCGGCTACGACCAATCAGTTTATAAAGCACGAGTCAATGGTTATGCCTGCAACCTCACTTATGCTATGAAATCAAAATTATTTTTAAGGTTAAGATCAAAAGAATGAGGGCTGTAGAATAAAAAATACAAACAATTCATAAATTATTAAACTTTACATCTAAATCAACATGTTGAGATGTAATTTCCTTGATCTGCATCAAAAGACATGTGCCAACAGAGAAGAGTTCTTCCTTTTCTATTAGCAAGATGATAAATAGTGTTCTATAAATAGGGTAAGACAGTATTTTAAGATGTTACGCTTTAAAATATTGCCTAAGACTATAAGGACAATAAGGCAGATGACTTGGAATTGACTTCAGGGATGTATTTGCTATAAATGTACTTGAGTTATAAGTTTTATGACAAAGAAAAAAGAGTTAGTGTTGCTAGTGCTGGTCTTTCATGGATGAAGTACAAAAAGCACTATCGTAATCTTTGAATACATAAAAATATTGGAAGTTTGTTTCAACAATTTGGGAGAGATTATTCATGAGAAATACAACATTTTCTCGCTTGGCTCTATTTGGTCTAGCAGCTATTTCATCATTCGCTTTTGCAGCTAACACAGTTTCTGGTGCTATTCGTTTTGACGCAGCATTTAACACAGCGATGAAAAAGCAGGACAACGCTTCAGTTGCTGACGCTGATAGACCAGCTGATTTATTAGCTGTAAGTCGTATGCGTTTAAATTTCGCTGGCGATATCGCTAAAGATTGGAAATATTATGTCCGTGTAGCCAATAGCGAAGCTTCTAATGCACAATTAGATTTAGAAAATGGTAAAGCATTACCAACGGAACCATCAACAAGTGCATCATTCTCACAAGCAAATGCATCTTGGACTGGTATTGAAAACATGAAATTGACTCTAGGTCTTGTTTCTTGCACAAATATTTCAGCAGACAATGATTACTACAAGCCATACATTGGTAAATGGCCAAAAAACCGTAGCCTTGGTAATATTGTGAACGGATCTGGTAACCGCCCAGGTGTGACTCTTGCTGGTACAGCAGGTCCAATCGGTTATAACCTTGGCGTTTGGAACCAAACTTCATTTAGAAAACTTGAGAGTTTTAAGGCTACTGGTATTGATGGAGTAGCGGCTGCTGCTCACTCAGCGACTGCACCTGCAGTTGCAGCAACTACTTTCGCTAATGTTGACGCAGCTAAGCACGCTCTAGAATCTACATTTGATGCAAAAAGCCTACGTTTAGGTTATGGTGCTCGTTTGACTTTTGCTCCAAAAATGTCTGGTAGTAATTCTTATGGTATGGGTATTGGTTATAACAGTGCGCCATTAGCGCTTCCAATTGTTGTGACAACATTTGCTGATGCTTCTCTTAATGCTTCGGGTATTATCTCAACCTCTTCTGCATTTAATCAGTTAAATCAAATCGCTGTTGATGCTGCAGCTGTTTTCGGAGCTCTTCAAGTCAATGCTGGTTATGAAAGCCAAACAGTTAAGCTTGATGTCTCTGCAGGTTACAATACACCAAATACTGAATCAAAAATCTTTGATCGCGATGGTAAAGCAAACTCATGGTGGATTGAAGCTGGTTACCTTTTAATGGGTGATAGCTATAAATTTGATGCAGCTAAAGCTACAATCAGTGGTGTTAAACTACGTGATGGTCAAGCTGGCTTAGAGATTGCTGCTCGTTTTGGTACAGAAACACGTAAAAACGTTCTTGCTCTTGTGAACGCTGTAGGTGCTGATGATTTTAGTTCGACGTATCTTAAATCTCAAGTTGCAACGAGCACCACCTATCCTACACGAAGTGTTCTTGTTTTAGGTGTTGATAACGACGGTAGAACAACTGACATTGTAGTCAGTGACGACACTGCCTTTGAAACAAAGATGAATGGTTATGTGTTGAACGTTAACTATTATGTCAATGCAAATGCTGCTATTAAAGCTGAGTTTGAGCAACAACACAACAAGTTCAAACTTGGTACTGCTGCATCTACAGACTCTTTAAACAACAAATCAGTATCGACTTTACGTCTACGTGCTGAATTTACATTCTAATTATTTAAATTAGATTAGTTTGTGAGATTAGACCTCCTGTAACAAGGGGGTCTAAGTGTAACCATGAAATATTATAACATAGTCTTATTAAGCTCTCTCTTCTTATTAGGCTGTCAACGAGGCCCTAATCCTCTCGATCCTTATGAAGAATATAATCGCCAAGTTTTTGCTTTTAATGAGCAAGTCGATGAAAACTTTTTCAATCCCCTATCTTCAGCCTACAAAACAATCGTCCCCCCCCCTTTTCGAGCAGGCATTAATAATTTCTATATGAATATTACTGAAATATCTTATACCGCCAATGCCCTTCTTCAAGGTCAATGGCATGACGCTTACACCAGTTCTATGCGATTAGCGGTGAATTCTACTTTTGGTATTGGTGGTCTTTTTGAAATGGCGCAGCCCCTTGGCTTAGACCGCAAGAGACATGATTTTGGAGAGACCCTTTATTACTATGGTTATAAAGAATCAGCTTATTATGTTGTGCCTTTTTTTGGGCCCGCAACAACGCGTGATGTTTATGGAGTCTATGTTGATAAATTACTCTTCAATCCTATTAGCTACTTAAATTCTTTTACATTCCAAAGCGCTCTCTTTATGGGTGATGTTGTTAATACAAAAACCCAGGTTCAAGAATATGTAAAAAATTTTGCAGAACCTGATTATGTCAACGATCGTTACCTTTTTATTCGCGATCTTTATTTGCAATATAGAACTTTTCAATTAACAAAAAATGTTAATTGGGATTCGTTTTACGATCAAAATGAAAATTGATTATAGTTTTTTTCACAAAACCCGTCTTTTGTAGTAGTTCATCCATCGATATCTTGTTTCAAATAAGATAGAATGCTTATGTTACACTCAAATACTACATAAGGAGTTTTCTTGATGAAAAACTTACTCTCATTAGCAATGATGGGCTTAACTGTTATTGCATTTCCAGTTCATGCTAATCATAAAATTTCAGGCTCAATCCGTCTTGATGTTCAAGCCCCTTTTCAGCCAGACAGCCTCCCTATCAATCTTTTTCTCTCAAGAGGACGTATTGATATTAAAGGTGACTTAGCTCCAGATTGGACTTATAAGGTGCGTCTTGATAGCCCAGCTATGTTGAATCCAACGATTTCTCCTATCGCACTATTACCAGTTGCAAAAGTTACTTGGCATACTCCTGACAGTATCTCATTAAACTTTGGTCTTGATACGCCAAATTACTCTCAAGCTGACACTGAAAATCAAACTTATATTGATAGATCGCTCGGTGTTCTTGATGACAGTATTGGCAATAAACTCGGAATTAATGCTAATCATGTTTTTAATAAAACCTTTGGCTATTCTTTCGGTGTTTGGCGCTGCGTTGCACGACCAGATATCGCCGATCATTCGTTTAGCGCTGTCCCATTAGAAAATGATGACGGAAGTATTGAGGTGGCAGATGTCGATTCTGCTGTTGCTACCGGGCAGACATTAGCCGTCACTTTGGGTAAGATTACCAATCGTTTTGCTATCGGTGGTCGCCTCAATTATGTACTGGCTAACACACCTGTTTTTAAATGGGGAGCTGGTATTGGTTTGCAGTCATTAGATGTTATTGTGCCAACAAGTGTTTATGATCCGAATAATTTTGTCAGTACCTTTAATAAAAGAATTGCTTTAACAGGGGATACTTCTTTTGGTTACAAACGACTCTGCGTCAATACAGCTGCGCATTACTTCAATTATGCACGCGATCATGCAGTCAGCTCTCCTCTATCCGCTCTTACCAGTGGCTCGAATGGTTTTCAACATAAAAATTATGCGATGTCTGGTTATATTGAGATTTTAGGATTATTAGTTGGTGAGAAGTATGATATCGATCCTAGCGTTGGCGTAGTCAATAAAGTGATTTATGCACCTAATGCAGGCGCTTTAGAGATTGCTTTGCGTGTGGGTGCTGAACGTTATCATAATTTTGCTGCTGCTAATTTTGTGAAAAATGCTTTTTCTAGCGTACCTTATACTTATACCAAAAATATTGGTTATAATGCTGTTGCGCTTGCTGCAGGCATAGATGATAGTTTCGCAGTAGGCTATAGTGGTTATACTATTCATGCAACTTACTACATGAATAAAAATATCTTATTTAAAACAGAATGTTATGATAATAAAACCCATCTTAGAACTGCCTCAAATTGGACCACTCTTGAAACAGAACAAGGCCTACGTTTGCGCTCAGAATTTAATTTTTAATGAAAGAGCCTGAAAAAGACCTTTTCAGGCTCATAAGTTATTTTATTTTTATCTCAATGTTTTAAAGAAGCTGTCGATAATAGAATAAGAATCAATAGAATAAAGATTAATATTGTGTATTCTGTAAAACCTAAAGTTCTTATTGTTGATAATGAATTCATGATTCGTGAAAGCATTGCTGCTTATTTAGAAGATGGTGGATACCAGGTGACTTCTGTTGCTGATGGAAAAGAAGCGATCGATATCTTTCATGAAAATCGTCCGGATATTATCATTACTGATATGGACTTACCGTCCATGAGTGGGTTAGATATTATACGGCATGTGCGTGATGTTAACAAAGAAATCCCTATTATTATAGTTTCAGGACTGGTCAGTAATAAAGATGTTATCGAAGCATTACGGTTAGGTATTTGGGATTATCATGTCAAACCTATTAATCATCTTGTTGAAATTTATGACTCGGTTCATAGAGCATTAGACCATCGAAGATTGAAAGAAGAAAATGAAAAAATTCGTGAAACCCTTCTAGAAGATCAGGATGCAGGTCGTTCTGTTCAAGAAAAAATTCTCCCGCCAACACCTTATGAAAAAGGCAATATTATGGTCGAGCATAAAGTGCTTCCTATGCTTTACTTATCAGGAGATTTTGTTGATTATGTCGTCGTTAATGATAATTATTTTGTTTTTTATCTGGCAGATGTTTCCGGACATGGCGCAGCTGCAGCGTTTGTCACAGTATTAATT
>RFNU01000187.1 GCA_009927065.1 bacterium
CATAATGATTCTTTACTTGTTGACTGTGGTTCGGGTGTAGCAACATTTGGACAAACAACATCAGATGGTATTCTACAAGCTTGCTCAACTTATACGCTCACTTTACCTTACAATGATCCCCAATCTCTTAAAGCATGTTTTCTTGAATATCAGCATCAAATCGCAGGAGTCATTGTAGAAGCTGTTGCAGGTAATATGGGTTGTATTCCTGGAACAGTAGAGTTTTTATCAACTATCCAGCATCTTTGTTATCAGCATAAAGCTCTCTTTATTGTTGATGAAGTTATGACTGGTTTTCGCGTCGCTTTAGGAGGCGCAACTGAGCTTTACGGGTTACAACCAGACTTGATTACATTGGGGAAAATTGTGGGTGGAGGACTGCCTTTAGCCGTCGTTGGCGGTAAAAAGGAATATATCGCTCAATTAGCTCCTGAAGGGCCTATTTATCATGCAGGTACACTTTCAGGTAATCCTGCTGCAGTTCATGCAGGAATATCGACCTTGGAGCTTCTTTTTGAAAAAGGATTTCATCAACATCTTCATGAAAAAACATCTTTTTTCTGCCAAGCAGTATCTTCTGGTCTAAAGAGTAAAGGTTTGATTCATAGTGTACATTATTGTACAGGCATGGCTACTTTTTATGCTCTCGAACATCCTCCAATGAATTTTCATGATGTATCTTACCAATCAAAAAATTGGTTTAACTTCTTTTTTGATCAGCTTCTTAAAGAGGGCTTATACTGGCCTCCTTCGTTATTTGAAAGCTTATTTATTTCAGCAGCTCATACTGAAGATCAATTAAGATGGGCTGCTGAATCAATTGTGAAAGCATGGGACTATGCAATACAACACAATAGAAACAGCGACTTTCAATCAAAACACGGAGTTTAGATACCTTCTTGAGAAAAAATATTATCGAATGATAGAGTCAAAAGACTATTGTTCTTAACATCAATTTTTGCGGTAATGAGCTCAACACCAGATTTAAGAGCCTCTATTAATATTTTTGAATAGTCATCTTGAGACTGGATGTTGGGTACAATAGCTTCTATTCCAGTATTCAACGCATAGAAAATCAGTGTTGCTCGCTGCCCTCCTCGTCGATAACTAATCGCATCAATCAAATGATCAAAGACCCAACTTTCTCTGATTTGAGGGAAAAATGCATTTTTATTAGAATCGCATTGAACAATAGGATGAATAACTAATAAATGAGGCTGAAATTTTTTTGTAATAACATCAAATTTAAGATCATTGGCACAAATCACTGGGGGCAAATGAGCTGCTTTATGCATTGACAGATCATGAATATCTAAAATATCTTCCTGCATTAACTTTGTTATTAAAAAATTCAATGCCCGTTGTAAGTTAACAACAACCATATGACCATCATCTACTTCAGCCATTTCAACTAAATAAGGGATTTTAAAATTTTTTTCTCTTTCAGAAACAAATAAATGGGTTCCAAGAATGTCTATCTGCGGCAAATTAAGCAAACTTGTGTTTAAAGCTTGTGTTTTTTCTTCTTTCTCTAAAACAATTTCAGTGTAATAACGCATTTCTTTGCGTAAAAAACACGCCGACTTTAATGGTGGAAAAGCATGTTGCATAATTGATCTGTTACCAGAGTATCTTGTTTTTCTTATCGGCAAATAATCAAAAACCTTGGATGAAAACACCCAAAATATCATATTTCTTTAATATTTATTAAAATTTTTAATTCTTTTTAAAATCAACATGATGAGTTGATTTAATCTTATTTCAAATTAATTGTAAATTGCTATATCAATCTATATCTGTTATAGAATTCCTATTAGTTTGCTCGATCATCCACTTAAAATCGGAGGTTCTATGACAAAATTTGAATACAGTTCTGAGTTATTTAACAAGATTCAGTTCAATCCTGAGCAGATGCAAGACAGCGAGTATATGTCAAAAGATGTTACTGAGTTCTTTAAAAAAGTACTCTTAATGTGGAAAAGAACATTAATTGCTGAAGCTGAACATGGGTTAGAAACACTTAAAGCTGATGTTAGTCAAGTTTCATCTGATATATCAGATCAAGCAACTTATGAAGAAAATATATCGTTGCACGTTCGTGCTCGCGATAGAGAACGAAAACTCATTCAAAAAATTGATGAAGGCTTAATTCTTATTGACCGCGGTGATTATGGTTTTTGTAATGAATGCGGCATTGAAATTGGTTATGATCGAATGGTCGCAAGACCTACGGCAACAATGTGTATTGATTGTAAAACAGCTTCAGAGATAAAAGAGCGTCATACAGGCAGCTTTATGGCAGAAGAAGAGTGAGTATAAGAACAGAGCTATAAATATGAATTTATACTTTCGTCTTTTTTTATCTTTGTTGTACTCGGCAAGGATGCCTAGAATTTTAGTTCATGAGCAAGCGCATTTATGGTTTTATATTTACCCATTTGATTGCGATCTTAATGGACATCTTACAAATTCTAAATATCTTGCGTTTATGGATTTAGGGCGTGTGTCTTTTATCCAGCAAGTCGGATTACTCAACACTCTCTATCAGCGTCGTTGCTTTCCTGTTCTTCAAAGCATAGACATGACATTCATTAAAGAGATTCGCCCTGGCTCTCGTCTATTACTTAAAACAAAGCTCTTAGGGTTAGATGAGAAGTACATTTATCTAGAGCAAAATTTTCTTGTTAATGATCAATTACACGCCATTGCTCGTGTCCGAGGGGTTTTTATAGGGCCTAAAGGTAAGCTCGCTAACGATGAACTTCTTTCATTAATGCAAGATAAAGGAAATCTACCTATCTTGCCCAATAGTATAAATGTATGGAAAACTTATCTTGCAGATAAAAAAAATGAAACAACCTCTTAATATTTTTTCTTCGCTACATATTCGTATTTTTATTATTTTACACTTAATATTATTGAGCTTAGGTTATTTTGCTTATCAGTCAATGAACGATCAAATCACGAAAAACAAGAATATAATTATTCAGGCTCCTATCAATAACATCACCACCTCAAAAAATTTTGCTTTTATTGGTGGCCGAGTCAAGACAGATATGTTGCTTGATACAATTCTGCCCATGTCTTGTGACGGGCATCGACTGATCAGAAAAGTCGATCAATACTTCGCCTTACCAGGGGAAGACAAATTGATAACCAGTACTATTCCTGGCAATGTGAATCCAAGTAGTAAAATTCCAGTCATTTCTAAGCAAATTCAGCAGCCTACCCTAAAAATAGATAATATTAATATTGATCCTAATATCTTCATGCTGACATTTTACAAATCTCATCCTGAGTACCTCACGCTCTCAGGACCGTTACCACCTGAAATAACACAAATAAACGCTAATACTTTTTTTATTGGTAAGAACTATAATATGCCTGAGGAAAACAACATTATTATCTCTTATGAATGTGAACGTCTTCCTTTAGTGACTGCCTGGGGAAAAGTGGATAAAGTTAATAATTTATTAACGCTGCAGCACTCAGCTATTGGATCTGGTATAAGTCGATTAGCTATCGTAGAACAAAAAAACAAACTGCTTACTCAACTCGATTTTTCAACCAAATCCCTAGTTACAGTTTGTGTTACAATCTTAACAGTGAATGTTCTTTCCTTTATAAAAATCTTATATCATTTAAAATTTGCACCGCACTTAAAATCTTACGTTACGAGCATTCAAAAAGTTCAAATCTGGCTAGCATGTTTGATTTTATTTGTACCTACTCAATTCTTTTGGTCACTTTTTATTGGCTGTACTCTTTTATTTTATGCTGGATTAATCAGCCTGACTCAACAAGGATCAATATCTAAAGCATGATATATTTTTTTAAGGATGACATCATGCTGACATTGATTAATCATCTGTGTCAAAAGCTGGTCACGTTGTACGCGCTTTGATGTATTAATCAATAAATAAGCTTGCCAGTAAACTCCTCGCTTCATCGGATAATCTAACAAAGGCCCTTGACATAAAACCGTAGGAATCGGTCGAGCAAGCTCTCTTAAGCTAGATAACATTTCTGATAAATTTTTTGATCTGAATAATATTTTGGCTTGATGTGTATAGGGTGGCGAGCACTCTTGCTTCTTAACAGTAAGCATGTGTTTACTATAAGACTCATAATCATGTTTGAGTAAATCTGTCAACAGATCGGGAACTTGCTGATCGTGATGAACAGGAATAATGACTGTGCCTGGTGCGTGACGTCCGCAGCGACCTGCTGCTTGCACAATATGCTGAGCGACCTGATCGTTTAAATCATTTTCTAAATGATGAGCCGATATCAGTAACACTGCTAAACGCACTAAAGGCCAATCATGGCCTTTGCCAATCATTTGCGTTCCTATAATAAGTGCAGCTTTTTCTTTCTTGATCAGGTCTAGTTGCTCAGTAACTTGTTTATGCGTTGTTAAATGATCAGTATCAATAACAAAAACAGGATAGCTCGGAAAAGCTTGTTTTAAGAACTCAGCCAAACGCTCTGTCCCAAAACCCAAAGGAAGGAGTTCATTATGACACGTCGAGCATAATGTTGGTGCAGGAGTGTGGCGCCCACAATAATGACAGCTCAATTGTTTTTTATCGAGATGATAGACAAAGGGTGTTAAACAACTTTTACAAAGCAGAGTTTCTTTACACTCAACACAAAATAAACGAGGAACATAGCCCCTTCGATTCAAATAGAAAAGAACTTGATGATTGGAGTGTAAACTATCACGTATCTCCTTGAGTATTTGAAAGTTTAAAGGTTCGGTCCAAGTTGCTCTAGTTCCTGGAATAATCTTAAAATCAGGTAAACTTTGTCCTGTTGCTCGCTTATTAAGCACCGAGTATTGAACTTGATGCTCAATTGCTTTATCCATCATTTTTAATGAAGGTGTGGCCGATCCTAAGACACAGGGGCAGTCATGAAGTTGAGCTAATTTAATAGCTAAATCTCTAGCATGATAACGAAATGAACCTTCTTGTTGTTTATAAGACACATCATGCTCTTCGTCAACGATAATCAATTGCACTCGCTCAATAGGTAAAAAGATGCCTGATCGTGTTGTTAAAAAAATACACGATTGTTGTCCACTCAGAGCTGCTTGAAAACAAGCAATCCGTTTTTTAGGAGTGAGTTGAGAATGATATACAAAAAAGCTCGCTTCTTTTATTCCCTGAAGGTGCTCTAAGAGTTGTGGTGTTAAATTAATCTCTGGAACCATCAACAAAACATTACCTTTTCTGTTGATAGCTTCTTGAATTAACTCTAAGTAGCAGCGCGTTTTGCCACTGCCTGTAATCCCTCTTAATAAGTGAATATGGAATTTTTTATCAACAGAAGCTCGCTGAATAAAACAGAGCTGATCATCAGTCAGCGGAACAAGTTGAGGTTTTTGATCTGTTTGTGCAACAATACTGCAATAAGGTTTTTGTGTTTTTCGCATAAAAGACGGGATTGCTGCAGATAATACTTCTTGTAATGGTGCCCCGTAATAATTTGTACAAAAAACTATAAGTTGATAGCTAATCATCGTCAGAAGCTTATCGGCAACAATTTCATCAATATGTTTGATCACATAAAATGGTTGAATCGGATTGGCGACTTGCTGCCAAACCAGTCCGACGCGAAAGTAACGACCAAATGGAACCGAGACAAGTGCATAAAGACTAATCTCTTTCTCACTTTGATAGGTATAAAAAGCATGCGGTTTTTCAAAGAAACACACCTCATAAAAAAAAGGAGCTTGATTATGGCGCTGTATACTACTTTGATTATTATTCATTTAGTTTCAATAATTGCTTGGTTTGCTGGACTGTTTTACTTGCCGCGTCTTTTTGTTTATCACACCCGAGTAAAACACGAAGAATCTTATGAGCTATTTTGCACTATGGAACACAAACTGTACACTATTATTATGAACCCAGCGATGATTGTCGTTATTTCTTCAGGCTCTGCCTTAATAAGTCTGTATGGCTTAACTTGGCTAAAAAACTCTCCATGGTTACATGTAAAATTGATGCTTGTCTTTTTACTCATTGGATATCATCATTGGCTTGGTCATATTAAGAAAAAATTTGCAGCTAAAAATAATATTTATAGCGAATTATTTTTTAGAATTATCAATGAAGTACCTACTGTTTTGTTGATTGGTATAATCTGCTTGGTCAAAATCAAGATTCTTTTTTGAAATGCCCTAAACGAGATCCCATCTGCACTTTTCCTTCATCTGTGTAAAATTCAACTAAAGGCGGAGTTAGAATGATAACCGTTGATCCTAATTTAAAATAACCTAACTCATCACCCCGTTCTACTTTATAAGGCAACTTTTCTTCTTTCAATTGAATTGATCCTACAATCATAGCCCCGACCAAAACAACATTAACAAACCCAAAATCGGTTTTTAACGTGATTGTTACTCTATCATTCTCTTGCAACAATGTTGGGTGAATTTTTAATAACCTAGGCGCAACAGAGAGTAATCTGCCTTCATGACGTTGAATATTAATCACAACACCGTCACATGGAGCATGAACGCGATGATAATCTGCTGGTGACAAATACAAAACTCGCACTAGATCGGATCCATTAAGAAATTGAGTTGAAACAAGTAAATCACCTCTTAAGCTAAGGTTTTTACTTTCACAATAAAAAGACTCTCCTAACTGATACAACCGAGATATTATTCCTTGTGCAGGAGATACAAGGGCGTTAGGCGTTTTATCAACAAAAAAACTATCGGGATTTAATTTGCGAGTAAAAAATGCATTAAAAGATTTGTAGGTGTTTAAATCAATAGATTCAGCCTCAGTCATGTTAATAGCATAATATTTTATAAATGATTGTATCAGGAAATTCTTTAAGGGTGCCCATTCGCAATCAGCTATCCTGCCACAAAATCGAGTTAAACTACGCGCTGGGGTTAGACGATTTGTAAGATAAAAAAAAGTATCCCAGAACGATGGCATGATCTTACTCCTATACTTCGATCGTTATCTTAAAGCGTATTCCATGAAAAAATCATACTTTGCTCTAAGGATTGTTTTTTCAAAGCAAGCATTAATAATCGTTCAAGCCCTATAGCCACTCCACTACACTCAGGAAGATATCTTAAGGCGTCGATAAAGTGCATATCTAAAGACCAATTTATTAGACCTTGCTGTTGCCTCTCTAAATTCCACGCTTCAAAACGATATTTGTTTTGCTCTGGGGCAATAAGCTCATCATATCCATTAGCTAATTCTAATCCGTCAATAAAAAGCTCAAATCGACAAGCAATTCCTCGATCGATTCGAGCTAATCCAGCTTGAGCGGGGGGGAAGCCATCAATAATAGTAAAAACATTTATGCCCAAGTGCGGCTGACAGATCATACTAAAAGCCAAATCTTCTAATGTACGGCAATCCCAATCTTCTCTGTAGTCAACACGTTGATTTTTTAATAATCTTGCAAAATAATCAAAGTCAGGACTATAAGGAACTCCCGTTATATGGGCCCATATATCTTGATAAGAATAAATTTCAATTGAACGATCGCCAAGAAGCAGTTTGCATATCGCTAAAGTTTTTTCTTTCAGATCAGCGTAACGCCGTCCAATTAAATAAAACTCTAACATTAAAAACTCTGGATTATGAATAGGACCTGCAGGATCTTCTCTAAATACCGGTCCCATGGTATAGCAGTCAATAGGATGTTGAGCTAATACCCGTTTAAGTAAAATCTCTGGTGATGGCTGCAAAAAACATGTCTGTTGATCAACATGAACGGGTATAGGGGATACTGCAATATCAGGACAAGCATTTTTAGCTAAACAAGGGACATCTATTTCTATCAGTCCCTCTGATCTCAGATGCTCGCGCAAGATATGTTTTAACTCGCTACGCCGAATAATATCATTTAACGACAAAATACTCATGCTCGTGAAACGTATGTGCCATCACGAGTATCAATCTTTAAAATATCTCCAATTTGAATAAAAAGAGGAACTTTAACCACTGCACCAGTAGCTAAAGTAGCAGGCTTAGTGCCACCTGAAGATGTATCTCCGCGCAATCCTGGATCTGTTTCAGTGACTTCCAACTGAACAAAATTAGGAGGCGTAACAGAAATTGGTTGGCCATTAAAAAGCGTTACAATACATTCGTCTTGCTCACGAATCCAGAACTTTGCATCCGCCAGAATACTTTTATCTACAGGCATTTGCTCAAATGAACTGACATCCATAAAGATCCAAAAGTCTCCTTCTTGGAAGAGATACTGCATGTTAACATCCATAACATCTGCTGAATCAACCGTTTCACCGGATTTGAATGTTTTTTCAAGAACTCGATCAGTAATTAAGTTACGAATTTTAACTCGATTAAAGGCTTGCCCTTTTCCCGGCTTAACAAATTCATTCTCTATAATAGAACAAGGTTGATTATCAAGTAATATTTTCACACCTGGACGAAATTCATTTGTGGATATTTGGCTCATATATCTTAATTTTTTAAAAATTCTGCGTTATTATGTGCCAATTCAATGAAATAAATCAAGGTGTAAAATGAGTTGGCAGCAGGAATTACAAAATATCTTTAAAACAATACCTGAATTGCTTGCTTATCTTGAAATTTCTCAAGATCATCCTTCTATTTTTTATGATTCTTCATTCCCAATCAAAGTGCCTCGTTCTTTTGCTAATCGCATGTTAAAAGGCAATATCGATTGCCCTCTTTTGAAACAAGTCTTGCCTGTGCAAAGCGAATTAAGTGAAGAGGGCGGTGTCTATGATCCTTTAATGGAAGATGAATTTATCGAAGATCGAGGCATTTTACAAAAATTTCAACATAGACTTCTTGTCATAGCCAGCGGTCATTGTGCAATTCATTGTCGTTACTGTTTCAGAAGACATTTTCCTTATGATGAGCACCGCTTTTCAACAAAAGATTGGACTATCCTTTTCGAGCGGTTAAAAGCTGATAGATCATTAAATGAAGTGATTCTTTCTGGTGGCGATCCGTTAACGCTTCCCGATAATCGTTTAGAAACAATTATTCATCAGCTCAATACAATAGATCATCTTGAAATCATTAGAATTCATTCTAGACTACCGATAGTGATACCTTCTCGCTTAACAAGCGAGTTGCAGTCGATTATAAGGAAAAGTAAAATTCCGGTAGTTATTGTTTTTCATATCAATCATCCTCAAGAGCTTGATGCATCTCTCATCAAAACTCTTAAAGATTGGCAACAAGTTGGTTGTGTGTTTTTTAATCAAGCTGTTTTACTCAAAGGAGTTAATGATACTGTAACTGTTCAAGAAAATTTATGGAGAACATGTTTTAAAGCGGGTATACAGGCTTATTATCTTCATCAATTTGATGATGTAAAAAATGCTCAGCATTTCAAGGTTAATAAAGATCAAGGTTTGGAAATCATAACGGAGCTGAGAAAGCGTCTGCCTGGATTTATGATGCCCAGTTATGTTCAAGAAATTCCGTTTGCAGGCTCGAAGGTTCCAATAGTTTAAGATGTTAAGAACTTCTTTCTTAAATATAAATAATCCTCATACCGATGAGAAGGAATGCTACCGCTTTCAATAGCGCGAAGTACTAGACATCCTTTTGAATCAATATGATCACAATCTCTAAACTTACAACCAGCTCTTTGAAAATCATCAAAACCTTGAAGTATTTCTGGTACAGAAAATTCTTCCATAGCTAACTGTCGAATGCCCGGTGAATCAATCAATCGCGTTACTGTATCAAAAAAATATAGCTGCCCGACAGATGTTGTATGCTGTCCTTTAGATGATGAAGATAACTCTCCAATACGAATAGACTGATCTTTTAATAACAACTGTATTAAACTAGACTTGCCAACACCCGATGGTCCAATAATAATTGATGTTTTATTGTTCAAATAATCATGAAGTTGCGTAATTCCTGTGCCTGTATAGACTGATGTTTGCACATATGGAACATCTAATTCATCACGGAAATAGTTCAGCCGTTCAATAAGCCATTGTGGTGGAGAGTTTTGATCGCATTTATTCACAACAAAACAACAGGGTATAGATAAATTGCGCAAATGTGTATAATATTGCGCAACGATTTGCTCCCAAGGCTCAGGTTGAATAGCCAACACAACGCATGCTAAATCTATATTTGCTGCAAGCAATTTTTTTTGTCGATCGCGAGCTATACGATACAATACATTCTTTGGAGGGATATGCTCCAAAAGTTCTGGATCTTTATCTTCAGATAATCCTAAGATAATTCTATCTCCGACAACAAGATCGAATGTACGAGAGTTATGAATTTGAATGAGTGTATTATTATAAGAACACTCTAAGGTTTTCCCTCGGTGGGCAACTAACAGCGCCTCTACTATTTGATCATAAGCGGTACTACGATGAGAACGCGCATTCACCATGTTTTTTTGTTGTTTTAAAGAAAGTTTTTTTTGTTTCATAAAATATTTAAATTGCTAAGATCTGCTGCCTTTCTTGGTAGCTTTTTCAACATATTTCCTCGTGAAATCATAAAGTCTTTTTTATCAAGAGTGACTTTTTTACCATCAATTAATTCCGCTTCGATTATACTGGTATCGTTCAAACTCTGTATTTTAATAAAATGTGCTTGTTTGACTAGCTGAAGACCTCGACCTGAACGACGTATAGGTATATCGCTGACTCTGAGAATGCCTATTTTTTTATCATCATTCATCAATAAAATGTATGGGCCTTTCAAATTACAAACCCAGATAAGAGTTTCATCGGCTTCTAATTTAACTATATTTTTTCCGCGTTTGTTTAATGCAAGATCATGTGTCTCTAATATAAAACCAAAACCTTTATTTGTTAAGATGAAAATAGAGTGCTCAAGACTTAAACAAGACATGACTTGATGTCCTGAAGGAATATTAAATACTGTAGAAGCATGTTCTCCAAAACGAGAAGAGGGCAATAACTCGGCTGTTAAAGCATAAAATCTCCCTTTATTATCTATAAAAGCGCAATTCTGATTGGAGTAACACTCTTGAGATGCTCGTAATTGATCACCTTGCCTAAAACTCGCATGATCATGAGGCAAAGCATGTCCTTTTGCCGTTTTAATCCACCCTAATTCAGATAAAAATACCGTCAATGGTTTGATTTCTTCTTTTTTTGTTTCTGCAAAATAAAGAACTTTCTTTTCTTCATGAGGAAGAATTTGAGTTCGTCTTTTATCAGAAAATCCTTTAATAATCGTTTTGAGCTGATTTTTTATATAATTTTTTAGTTTTGTCGAGGAACCTAATAAAGTATGAAGGTTCTCTTGTTCTTCTAATAAATCTTCGAGTTCTTTTTTGAGCTCAACATAAGAAAGTTTTGTTAATTGGCGTAAGCGTAAAGCTGCTAACGCATCAATTTGTTCTTGATCAAGATCAAATCTTCCCGCTATTTCAGCCCATGGCTCATCTTCATCTTGTATGATTTGTAGTATCTGTTTAAGGTTTTGAAAGACAACCATACAAGCATGAATAATCTTAATTCTTCGCTCAATACTCTGCGTGCGCTCGATAAATTGTTTTCTTAAACAATCCGTTCTAAAAACAAGCCATTCTTTTAAATAAGTGACTAATGAAAAGCAAGTTGGAACATTATCTGCATTTAATCCATTAAAATAACAACGATATGTTCGCTGCAACTCTGTTTTTTCATAAAGTAATGCTAACGAAGCACTAGCCACAGCAGCTGATTTAAAATGTAAAACAAGATGAACTGGATTGCGTTCATCACTCTCATCAATAAGCTCAAAAGGCGCTGTGATTGTCTTGACACTGTTTATTTGTTGAAGCTGTTCAATAATCCGCGATACTGTTGTGTAATAAGGAATCTGATGAATAATAAGGGTTTTATCGTCTTGTGTAATATGAGCTTGCACAACAAAAGAGCCTTTTCCTTTTTCATAAAATTCTTTTAATTCCAGAGCGGTAGCACGAATAATACCTCCTGTTGGAAAATCAGGGCCTGGCATGATCTCTAATAATGCATCGAGATCAGGCTGAGTATGATCTATGGTGTAAATTAAGGCCTGTATCAACTCTTCAAGATTATGTGGAGGTATCTCAGTACTCATTCCAACTGCGATACCGCTACAACCATTCAGCAGTAAAAAAGGTACTTTAGCTGGTAATACAATTGGCTCGCTACATGTGCCATCAAAATTGAGCTGCCAAGGCACATTTGAAGACGTTAGCTCATCTAAAAGTAATTGAGCATAATTTGATAATCGAACTTCTGTATAACGCATAGCGGCAAAAGACTTGGGGTCGTCAAGTGAACCAAAGTTTCCTTGCCCCTCAATAATCGGGTATCGTGTTGAAAACCCCTGTGCCAATCCAACTAATGCCTCATAGCAAGCTTGATCAGAATGGGGATGATACTTACCCAAAACATCTCCTATTGTTCTGGCAGACTTTTTCGGTTTAGATGTAGCAGATAATCCTAACTCATGCATCGCATAAACTATACGGCGCTGAACTGGTTTAAAACCATCACCTAATCTAGGTAAAGCTCTATCAAGAAGAACATACATGGCGTAATCACGATAAGCCTCTTGAGTGTAAGAAGAAAGGGTAGCATCTTTAATCATGAACAGCTCCTGAAATAAAATCGCTTTGAGGTTCTTCCAACCATTTTTTCCGATCGGCAGCACGATTTTTTGCCATTAATAAATCAAGATTTTCGTAACTATTGGGATCGTAATTTAAACGTATTAATAATCGTGATTGAGGATCTAATGTTGTTGATCGTAATTGAGCGGGATTCATTTCACCCAACCCCTTAAAACGAATTAAACTATGAGACTTACCTTTATTTTGAGCAAGTAAAGCATCTTTTTCTTGCTCTGATCTCAAATAATAATGCTGCTTGCCAATATCTAAACGAAAAAGTGGAGGTTGAGCAACATACAAATGTCCTGCTTTCACTAATGCAGGGAAGTGCTGTACAAAAAGGGCGCAAATTAATGTCACGATATGAGACCCATCAGAATCAGCATCCGCTAAAATACATATTCTATTATAACGCAATTGAGATAAATCATCTGACATTGGCTGAACGCCAATCGTCACAATCAAGTCTTTAACCTCTTGTGATTCATAAATCTTATGAGACTTTACTTCCCATGCATTAAGAATTTTTCCGCGCAAAGGCAAGATTGATTGAAATTTTTTATCTCTAGCTTGCTTAGCAGAGCTACCTGCTGAGTCACCCTCAACAAGATAAATCTCTCTTTCTTCAAAATGTTTCGACGTACAATCAGCAAGTTTTGGGGGAAATTTCACTTGAACATTTTTTTTAAGCTGTTTAGACTGCTCTTTGAGCATTCTATTTTCTTGAACTCTATCAATATGCTGGAGTAAAGCAGTTGCGTGATCGAAATGATTAAGCAACCATGATAAAAAAGAGTTTTTTATTAACGTCATCATTGGCTGACTAATCCGACCAGAGGATAGCTTTTCTTTTGTTTGGCCAATAAAGTTAGGATCATGCATTTTTACAGACAAAATGAAATTCATGCCTACGGCTAAATCATCTCCAGTAATCTTATCACGCAGTTCTCTGGCTTGCATTTTTGTATAATCACGTACAGCCTCAAGGAGTCCTGCTCTAAAAGCAAGAACATGAGTCCCCCCTTGGGTTGTTGGGATTAAATTAACAAAAGACTCACTTAATAAATGATCTGCAGCCCACTGAACAATCACATCTACATGAAAGTCTTCTTCTTGTCTTGATAAGCTCCACGGCTCTGACCACAAAGGCTGATCGAAAGATAACGATCCCATATATGTTATTAACCCATTAGGATAAAGCCATGTTTGTTGGGGTATATCTTGATATGTAAGTTTCATGGTCAGGCCAGGACACAGCAAGGCTTTTGTTTTAATAAGACGCGCAATATGATCAGAGTTAATAGTGACACGTTCAAAAAAATGCTGATTTGGTAAAAAATGTACTTTTGTGCCATTTTTAATCGTCGAGGGTCTGCTTAATTGATGTAAAGGTTGTTTTAATACACCATCTTCATAAACTATACGATAATGCTTGTAATCCCTATATACATCAACTTTTAACCAGCTTGAAAGCGCATTAACAACCGAGATACCAACGCCATGCAAACCTCCAGAATAACCATAGGCTTGTTGAGAAAATTTTGCGCCAGAATGTAATGTTGACAGAATCAGTTCTATACCTGGCCGTTGATGTTGAGGATGGAGATCAATAGGCATGCCGCGTCCATTATCTAAAATACACATGGAGCCATCTTCAAAAACACTGACTTCAACAATCGAAGCATACCCAGATAAAGCTTCATCAACGCTATTATCAATAACTTCTTGAAGTAAATGTAATGGAGAACTAGTATCAGTATACATTCCTGGGCGGCGTCTTACAGGATCTAAGCCCTCTAACACTTCAATTTGCTGTGAATTGTAAGTGGTAGGATCCTTTTTCTTCTCTGTTGTACGCTGTGGGCCTTTATTCATTAGTCACAGTCTCCTGCCTACGCTGATATAAAATATAAAAAAACGTTGTTCTTCCTTTTTATCATATCTAGTTTATCTATGAAGATAAAAAGAAAAATTACGATCTTTTTCTTAAATGCTCTAAGTAGACCATCATACTTTCATATAAAGAAGTTATCACAATAATCTGTAATAAATATGATTTATCTAAATGTAATGACAATCCTTCAGTGATTAAAAACAACCCTATACATTGAACGATTAATAAACCTAGCGCATTGATTCGCCATGATTTATCGATGTTTGCGATAATAAAGTCAGCGAAATAAAACATGAATAAGATGCTGAGCATAATAGAAAAAACAATAACAGAAGGGTCAGATGTTAACGCTATCGCTGCTAAAACGGAATCGATTGAGAAAACAAAATCAATAAAAATAATTTGTGCAATAACTGAAGCGGTAGATTGTTGCACTACTTTTTCTTTAGGATGCGCTAATACAATAAACTCTTTTATTGACTTATAGCATAAAAAGGCTCCTCCTGATAGAAAGAACACATTATTTAAAGAAAAGGAAAAATCAAATATTCTTATCAAAATGTTTGATTTTTTTAAAACCAAGGCAATATAAAGTAAAATTAATCTTAAAAAAAAGGCCCCTGATAATGCTACCAATTTTGTTTTAAATTGGTCTTCGGCTTTTACTTGCTTTATTAATAAAGCAAGAGCAAAAATATTATCAATACCTAAAACAATCTCCAACAAGCATAAAGTCATTAATATCGTCAAAAAATCGTTCATATCTTAAATCTCACTATGTGCATATTACTAATTATATGTCTAAATTTTTTTAATTTTTAGAGTAGGCTTCATATCTCAATTATGGTATAGTTATCAGTTAGTTCATTCTATCATACGGATCAATTCTTATGCATCAGTGGCGCACCCATCATTGCGGTCAATTAAATATGGATTCAATCGGTCAGACAGTAAAATTAGCAGGCTGGATTCATAGGAAACGAGATCACGGCGGAGTTTTATTTATCGATTTGCGTGACCATTATGGTATTACACAAATTGTCAGCTCAGACCAAGATGGGGCATTAAAACATCTTGATGCAGAAAAATATACAGCCCTTTCTTCTTTAGCTAATGAAAGTGTCATTGTCGTTATTGGGCTTGTCGTACAACGTGAGCCACAAACATTTAATCTTGAAATTGCTACCGGTCAGGTCGAAGTCATTGTTAAAGATTATCATATTGAATCCAAATCAGAAACATTACCCATAACGGTCAATTCCGACCAGAATTTCCCAGAAGATTTGCGGTTAACTTATCGTTTTCTAGATTTGCGCCGTCAAAAATTACACAATAATATCATTTTACGCAGTAAAGTTATTGCCTACCTTAGGGAAAAAATGCATGCTCAGGGCTTTTTAGAGTTTCAAACCCCAATTTTGACTGCAAGTTCTCCAGAAGGGGCTAGGGATTTTTTAGTTCCCAGCAGATTACACCCAGGGAAATTTTACGCATTACCTCAAGCGCCACAACAATTTAAACAATTATTAATGGTGGCTGGTTTCGATCGTTATTTTCAAATAGCGCCTTGCTTCCGTGATGAAGATGCTCGCCGCGATAGGGCCCCTGGAGAATTCTATCAACTTGACATTGAAATGTCCTTTGTAACACAAGAAGATATATTCGGTGTTATTGAGCCCGTCATTCAAGGATTATTTAAGACTTTTTCGACATTCAGTGTTAATGACTATCCTTTTAAAAGAATAACTTATGCTGAATCGATGCTTTTATACGGTAGTGATAAACCCGATTTACGCAATCCTATTAAGATCGCAGACGTCACTGATGTTTTTTCAAAATCGGATTTTAGTATTTTTGCATCTGCTATAGATTTGGGTCATTGTGTAAGAGCGATTCCTGCCCCACAAACAGCGGATAAAAGCCGTGCTTTTTTTGATAAAATGATTACATTTGCACAACAAGAGCTTGGTGCTAAAGGGTTAGCTTATATTATTTTTGATAAAAATAATGAGCCTAAAGGGCCAATTGCTAAGTTTTTATCCCCAGAAAGATTAGATCTTCTTGAAAAGACTGCTGCGTTAAAAGCAGGAGACTCCGTGTTCTTCACTTGTGGTGCAAAAGATGATGCAGCTAAACTTGCAGGAAAAGTTAGGGCCAAACTAGGTGAAGAACTTGATCTTATTAAAAATAATACTTATGAGTTCTGTTGGATTATAGATTTTCCAATGTACGAATGGAATGCAGATGAAAAACGTGTCGACTTCTCTCATAATCCATTTTCTATGCCTCAAGGCGGATTAGAAACCCTGCAAGCTGCAGATACTATTGAAAAACAACTGGCTATTGTGGCTTATCAATATGATTTAGTTTGTAACGGTATTGAGTTATGTAGCGGTGCTATTCGTAACCATAAACCCGAAATGATGTTTAAAGCATTTGCTATTGCTGGTTATGCACCAGAAGTTGTTGAAACACAATTTTCTGGCATGCTGAACGCTTTTCGATATGGAGCACCTCCTCATGGTGGGCTAGCCCCGGGAGTAGATCGTATGGTCATGCTTTTAGCTGACGAACCGAATATTCGTGAAGTGATCTGTTTCCCAATGAATCAAAATGCTCAAGATCTGATGATGAAAGCGCCTTCAGAAGTCTCTCCGAAACAATTAAAAGAACTTCATATAGGAATAATTCAACCACCAAAATCACAATAATAAAGAAGGGGTCGCCTTACACGCGGCCTTTTTTATACTGAACTTTCTTTTGCAGTTGCTTTGAGGTTTTTATGACAGCACAAGATAATCGTCTTATTTGGGTTGATTGTGAAATGACAGGCTTAGACGTCGAAACAAATCATCTACTTGAAATAGCAATTATTATTACTGATAGCCAACTTAATATTATCGCTGAAGGTCCAAATTTAATCATTCATCAACCAGCTGTATTATTAGAAGCAATGGATGAATGGAATACTCTTCAACATAAAAAAACGGGGCTTTATTCACTTTCGCTAACAAGCGCAATAAATGAGTCCGATGCACAAGCAATTTTAGTTGACTTCATTAAAGCGCATTGTCAGCCCAAAACATCGCCTCTTTGCGGTAATACTGTTCATCAAGATAGACTTTTTTTGAAAAAATATACCCCTCAATTAGAGGCCCTCTTTCACTACAGACATATTGATGTCAGTACAATAAAAGAACTCGCCAGAAAGTGGAGGCCTGATCTTATTAATAATTTCATAAAGAAAGATGGGCATAGGGCGTTAGAAGATATTTTGGAATCAATCCAAGAATTGCGTTATTATAAACAGAATTTCTTCAATATTAGCTAAAAAAATCTGAAAAAATCTTTATATATTGCTTTTTTTTTGTAATCCTATAAGAATAGAACGTAAATAGTATTTTAGGATATGAAGATGAACATTAAGGAAGGGGTTGTTAGTCTAGAGACGCTAGATGAGCTTTCTGATTTACTTTTAAATCATACTACTGATGGAATAGTCCTTTTAGAAGGAGAGCTTGGTGCCGGCAAAACGACATTCATTAAGCATCTTTTACAAAAAATTGGAGTTGTTGAATCAATTACCAGTCCCACATTTTCTCTTGTCAATCATTATCATTCTCCATTGCGTGATATTATTCACGCTGATTTATATCGTGTTAAAAAGAGTCAAGAAATTGAAGGTCTTGGTCTTGACTACACAGGAAAAAACCTGCTTCTTATTGAATGGGGCGAGCAATTTGAAAGTCTTTTGACACCGATTAAAGCGAAGATATCATTAAGCTATCTAGCTTCTGATACTATTAATCAGCGCTCTTATCGAATCGAGCTTTTATAAGGCAGTCCATGGGGCGCATTCAATTTCTTGATCCAAATGTAGTAGCTTTAATTGCTGCAGGCGAAGTTATTCATTATCCGAGAGATATCATTAAGGAATTGCTAGAAAACTCCATTGATGCTTACAGTACTGAAATCGAGTTGTCTCTCTTGCAAGGAGGGATTGAAAAAATCAGCATTAAAGACAACGGCATTGGCATAGCAAAAGATGATCTTGCTCTAGCCATCATGCGTCATACTACCAGTAAAATAAAAACATTAAACGACTTGCAGGGAATCAAGTCTTATGGGTTTAGAGGAGAGGCTCTCTTCACTATAGCCTCCATTTGTAATTTCACTTTACGATCTTTCCCTAAGAATCAACAAAATGGCTATGCTCTTACCATACATTCAGCAAACCGGGAGCCTAAAATCACTCCCGTGGCTATCCAGCATGGCACACACATTCTCTGTGAACAACTTTTTGCCCCGGTTCCTGTACGCCGTCATTTTTTAAAAAGCCCTCGACTTGAAGCAAAACGCTCCGAAAACATGTTTCGAAATATTTTTTTGATTCACCCATCAATCAAAGCGCGATTACTTAGTAATGATCAATTAGTTCATAACTTAAAGCAGCATGAATCTAACGATATTTTTGGACGAATAGAGGAGTTTTTTGGAAAGCCTCGTAAAGAGTGGCTTTACATCGAACATAATATTGATATGGGCCGCATCCATGTTTGGTACCATTCTATCCATACTAAGGGTCTCGAACAATACTGGTATTATGAAAAAAGATGGGTTAATGATCAGCACCTTAATAAACTTGCACAACAGTATTTCCCAGAAGGTATTTTAATAGTGCAACTGTGTCTTGACCATGAAAAAATCGATGTCAATGCACATCCACAAAAACATACTGTTTCTTTTGCGTATATTGACTCTTTACTAGCATCTCTTGGTGATGTCTTTTCAAGTATTAAGAGTGAAATACCCCCGCATCATCTCTGCTCAAACCAACCCTCTACCACTGCAGTGAGTAAAAAAGAATTATCAACACAAGCAATTATTAATAACACTCAACACAGAGCATTCAATAGCAGCACTCCGTTTAATCAAAAAAATTTAGCGAAAAAACATGTCCTATCCGATAATAATGCAGGACAAACATCTCACGACATAAAATCATTTGCATCTCTGCCTTCGGGTCACATATTACTATGGAATCAGTCCCATGTTGTACTTTTTAACGGCGCTGCTTTTATAAAAGAACAAATAAAATCAGCGCCATCACGACCTTTGCTTTTACCATTAGTTATTCAACATAAAGAACAACAAGAATATCTCACTACATTAGGAATTTGTTCTTACGAAAAAACATTATTATCATTACCAATAATGATTGATCATCTGAAGTTTTCGATCCTGTTAACACAATCTTTTTTATCAAAAGAAAGTTTTTTGCAACAGTTTTTAGCCTTGATAGATAAGCAGTGGTTGCAAACACACTCTGTTGAAGAAATAGTGGCGATTTGCTCTTCATGTCAGATTGAACATCAGATTCTAGAGTGGGATATTTTTTTAAAATTAATCAGCAGTTATGATGTAAAATAGATTTCTAAGTGAATATTCTAGATAATAATTTAAAAAATTGGAGTCGTTTTGTGCTAACAAGCAATCAATCTATCTTGTGTCTTATGGGTCCTACCGCAAGTGGCAAAACTCAGCTCTCATTAGAACTTGCTGAAAAGTATCCTATCGAGATTATTAGTGTGGATTCAGCGATTGTTTATCGACAACTTAATATTGGGGCAAATAAACCTTCCTCCGAAGAACTACTAGCTTGTCCTCACCATCTTATTAATATTATTGATGTTACGAGCCACTATCATGTGCAGCAATTTATTGAAGATGTATCCAAAGCTATCGTGGATATTCAACAAAGAGGTCGAATTCCTATCTTAGTGGGCGGTACAATGATGTATTTTTATCAACTGATTAAAGGAATCGCGTCTATTCCCCCATTAGATACAAATAAAAAAGAAGAGTTTTCTGCACACTTTCATACAACCGCTCTAGAGCAATTATATGAAGAATTATTAGTCATTGATCCCATCTGGGCTAAAAGAATTAGTAAGACAGATTCTCAACGGATTTATAGGGGGCTTGAAGTTTATTGGGCGACAGGATCACCACTTTCCTCTTATTTTGATCAACAAAGAAAAGCTACATTTCAATATAAATTACTAGCTTTACGTTTTGAAAGCAGAGAAGATCATAGAGCTCTTATTCAAAAACGCTTGGATCTCATGCTATCTCATGGATTTATGGATGAAGTGGAATTTTTGTGGAAAACATACCCTGATGAAAGTTTAGATTTTTGGAGTTTTGTAGGCTATCGACAGCTTTTAAACGTTCTGAGAAAAAATGAAAGCTTAACACATGCGAAAGAAAAAGCTTTTTTCGCAACAACACAACTAGCTAAAAGACAAAGAACTTGGCTCAAAAAATTTGATTGCACTGTATGCCCGGTCGTTATAAATAAAAATTATTTGTCTTCCAAGGTCTGCTTAGAATTGGCCAAAGAACATTTAAATAACCATTGTTTATTTTAGAAATGTCATTAAAGAACAACATATTTTAGTAAAAGAGTGATAGAGTTAAGAATTAAAATATGGCTCTTTGTTGAGAAGTGATATAATCTACTCTATTAAAGCCATTTTATAAAACGGAGTACTGCGTGTCTAAAGGTTATTCACTTCAGGAGCCATTCCTTAATACGTTAAGAAGAGAAAAAATTCCTGTGGCCATTTATTTAATCAATGGAATAAAACTTCAAGGTATTGTTGAGTCTTTTGATCAGTTTGTCATTATGTTGAAAAACAATGTCAATCAAATAGTGTATAAACATGCTATTTCAACTATTGTTCCAACAAAAGCCATATCTAAATCTTACTTAAATGCTGCGCAAGATGAGGCTGAAGCTGATCTTTCTTCAACAGACTATCTTGAACAAGAAGATTAAAAATGTAAGATCCCTATTAAAAAAAGGAGTATGCTATCATGAGTTCAAACGACCAAGATATCTGGAATAGAAAAAGAGATCAAGGCCCACCAGACTTAATTAAATTAATAAAAAATCTTTTTAATGCTGAAAAAAATAATATGCCATTTAAAAAAGATGAGTTTACATTTGCATTGACTATTATTCTCGGAATTTTTATTCTTTTGTATTTTTTAAGCGGATTCTACATTGTTCGTGAGCCTGAGCGTGCGGTCATAACACGACTAGGAAAGTTTCATGAAATTAAATACTCCGGTTTAAATTGGCATCCACGATTTATCGATAAAGTTTATATAGTTGACGTTGAGGCAATAGATTCCTTTAAAAAAGATCATATGATGCTCACAGAAGATGAAAACATTATTAATGCTGGCTTTGAAATTCAATATAGGAAAAGTAATCCGGCGGAATTTCTTTTTAATGATGCTCAGCCCATTACCACTTTGCATCAACTCACTGAAAGTGCAATTCGTGATGTTATCGGTCATTCTAAATTAGATGCAATATTAACAAATGGAAAACAGGAAATTACGCGTCAAATTAAAAAAGTAATCGAGCATTCGCTAATAAGTTATAAACTAGGAATAGAGCTTTTAGATGTCAATTTAAGTTCAGCATTACCACCTACTCCTGTGCAACAAGCGTTTAATGATGTAATTAAAGCTCGCGAGGATGAACAAGCCTATCAAAATGAGGCTGAGCGTTACAAAGAAAGCCAACTGCCGATTGCTTTAGGTCGTGCAAAACGTATTTACTTTGAAGCAGACGCTTATAAGAAAGAAAAAATCCTTAAAGCTCAAGCTCAAGCGCAACGCTTCACCTTATTGGAACAACAATATAATCAATATCCAAATCTGATGAAAACACGTCTTTATCATGAAACCATGGATGAGATTTTATCTAATGTCTCCAAAATCATCGTTGATCCAGATTTGAGCCATCATATGATGTATCTTAATTCATTAAATGAAAATGCTTCAGTTTCTTTGGAAAAAAAAGCTACTGATACTTCATCAGCTCAATCGATTAATCTTACCACTCCAGAAAAGAGTCCAAGTAAGGTTTCTCGTCAATATTTTTCTGGAGAGACTCCACTTAATTTTAATAAGGATTAATCATGAGTAATCGATTAAGTGCTATTCTTGTTGTGTTGAGCGTAATTTTAGCTCTTTTAGGGAATTCCATTTTTATTGTACAGCAATCAGAGCGTGCTTTTGTTATTCGTTTAGGAAAAGTTATTGGAAATGCTGAAGGGCTGCCTGAAGTTAAATTGCCGGGCTTACACTTTAAAGCACCGTTAATAGATAATATTTATAAAATGGATGTCCGAAATCAAATATGGGCGATTGAATCTGATAGCATTCAAAGTATTGAGCAAATTTATTTAAAAGTTGATTTTTATTTTAAATGGAAAATCGAAGATTTTGGTTTATTCTTCAAGGTTAATGCAGCTGGTGGACAAAAACCTTGGTCGGAAGCAAAAAAAAATGTTGAGATTCTTTTGCGTCAAAAAGTCAAAAATGCTGTTTTAGAAGAGTTTGGTCGCCGTCCATTAGCTAAACTTATAGCTGAAGATCGAAATGAAGTT
>RFNU01000185.1 GCA_009927065.1 bacterium
AAAAAACACCACTCAGATATCTTGATTATTAACGAGCTCGGTCATTGAGTAAAAAAATTTAGCATTTTGATTAAAAAAAACACAATAAATACTTCATTAATAAGTAAATATTATCCTTTTTATTAAACTATAATAAAAATGTAAAATAAATCTGTAATATATTAAATACAAAGGAGATTTTTATGAAAATGCTCAATCAGCAATTAAAAAACATTCATGGTGGGAATGCATCATTAATCCAGTCATGGTTAATCAATACATTAACAACGACTGCAATGATCTATGGCTATGATTATTACAATAACATTTATCGAGGCTCTTCGATTAGCAGTGTTGTCAGTAATGAAATAGATGCAATCCAACATACTCTTAATACTGAGCTTGATGAACTCAATCAACAACTTGAAATAACAGAAAATCATTTAGAAACATTAGCAAGCTCTTCTTTAGATTTGCTTCATAATGCCTTCACCCGATAATTTTTAATAACATCTTTATATGCACTTAAGCCAAATCACTGATGAATTGGCTTAAGTGTTTTTTTTCTTAGAACGTTAAATGATTTTTTGGTCCAACATTTTTTTTATGTTGTGAATGTAATAATATTGGTGCATGAGTTGGCTGCAACATCATTTTAATATGTTTACTGATATTATATTCACTAGCAATATCACAAGGTCTTTTTCCTTCTTTGTTGCACAAGTGTAATGAGGGATGGCGCTCTAAAAGTTTTTTTATTATTTGTATTTGTTTCTTTTCTAACGCTAAATGCAATGGTGTTGCACCATCAATATTTTGAGCATCAATAGCTAATCCAAGGTTTAATAAAAACTCGAACATGTCTACACAATCATACTCTATGGCTAAATGCAAAGCATGATTACCATGATAAGTGCATGCTGTATAATCAACTCTTTTATCGAGAAGACATTGTATAAGCGCTAAACTTTTAGAGCGCACAGCACAGTGGAACGTATTTTCACCATCCGCTGTTAACATTTGCATCAATGATGGTTCATACTCAATCAAAAACATCGTCAAATCTTGATGCCCAAATAAAAGGGCTAGATGTAATACATGTTGACCTTTTTGATTCAGCAAATGAATATCAACACCTTTATTTAAAAAGATTTCAATCACTTCTTGATGACCAAAAACTGCTGCAATATGAATGGGGGCATCACCATTTTCATCAAAACGATTTAAATCAAATCCGCTATCAATCAAAAATTCAACTGTTTTTGCCTGTCCACTTCTGGATGCAAAATGTAAAGCAGTCCATCCAAACTGATCGCAACGCTCAATAATATTATAATACTGTAAAAATACCTTTATAATATCGACATATCCTCGTTGAGCGGCTATGTGGCAAGGAGAAACGGCTTGGCCTTTATATGCTCTAAATGTTAAAAGTCGATGCGGACTATATCCTTTTCTATTGAATAAACTCTCTAATTCTAAGTTGTAATCAAAAAAGAGTTCAACAACATCTTTAAATCCTTGACTCACTGCAATTGAAAAGGGTGTATCGCCATAAAGAGTAAGCGCTGTATGGTCCGCATGATAGCGAATAAGCAACTCAACAATAGCAGGATTCCCTAATTCGCAGGCAAAATGAAAATCTGTATACAAATTCAGATGAGTTGCTAAATTAGGATTAATCCCTGCGATTAAAAACAATTCAACAATCTCAATCAAGTCCTTTTGAATAGCCAGTCGAAATGGTGTCAATGATTCTTGTGTCGTTACATTCATTTGTGCATGATGATTTAAAAGCACTTCGATAATATCTCTATGACCAAGATTGACTGCTGTTATTAATAAACTTTCTTGTGAAAAAGATTGTATTTCATCAGGATGGATTTTAGGATCTAAACTTAAGAGCGCATCAAGCGTTTGATCAAAGCCATGATACACACATTTTCTCGCTAACTGTTTTCGCTGTTGAGGATTTAATAACTTAATACAACCTGCCATGATGTGATCTGGGGCAAGCGGCTCAATATTATCAAAGCAATGTTGCCATTGATGCGCAATCATGCTTTTTAATTTTCGATCGGCACTCATATATCCAAAAAAATAATTTCTCTGCTCTAATAATATTTGTTTGCCGAGATCAAGAAGTTTGTTTCTAAGATGACTCAAATGAGATTGAGCAAGATCCCACGGTAAGCAATCAGCATAATCATCTTCAAATAAAGAGTGAAAAATACTTAACCCGTCTCCATTCAAAAGAGCCAAAAGTGTCTGAATATGCTCTACTGTTAAGCCACTCAACGTTGCCATCTTACTCAAAAAAAGATGGTCAACACCATAGTCTTTTTCGTAAAAAACTCTTGCCTGTAAAACAGTTTTTGATGTAAAAAGAGAAGTGTTTCTTTGAAAGAAACTACTTTTTTTATCGTGTTCTCCTGGATAAGGCTGATTGCAATGTAACTCAATACGATAATAAAACTCATTTTTTAATAAATCAATGAGATCTTTTTGGCGTTTTAAAGCATAATCTTCTTTTAATGAGCCATCCTCTTGTGTTTCTAGATAAGGCTTGAGGGAGCCTAATAAAGCCGCACGAGTCATATAATCATGATGCAGGACGGTTTGCAGTTTTTGAAAATTTTCCTGTATCGCTTGTAGTTCCTCTTGGATAAAAAATCGTTCTATCCAACTGATTTGTGCTGCGGTTATCAATGGATTTAAGGCGATAACATTATGCTCTTGCTCAATAATAGAATAATCGCTCGTTCTGGCCTTGAGGTATAAGGAATAAAACAACTGAGAGGGAAGCTTGCTATCTTCTTTGAAGAAACTTGCTGTTAAGAGATCGACATAAGAGCGTCTTTTTATTTCCGGATCATCTTCGGAACACTGATCTAAGCTCTCTTTTATTTTACCGATAACATCAAGGATACGCTCTGCAAGACCAGGCATACAACTGTAGTCATGATTACCAAAAAATTTCTTTTTATCGTATTCATAAGCATTCATTGAGTCCAGCAGTGCTAGCTCTAGAATTGCTCTGCGATCTTTTTTATGATCTTCGATACTATCACACCATTGCATTGCATAAACAAGAATATCAACTCCAGTATAGATATCTTGCTCATACTTATCGAAAACAAAATGAATATATTCCACTAAAGACTGTCGTTTTTTTTCTTTGCTAGCTAGCTCTTGTCGTTCATGATACCAAGACAGCAGTGTCATTCTATAATGTCTACTAATCAGCTTATCTTTAGAAAATGAATATTGATTCATTGATGATGGTAAACGTTTTAACCATGTCTTGGCTTTAGCACGAAAACTTTGAAAGAGCAGATCATGGACATTCATTAATTCTGTTTGATAAAGAAACACCGCTTCCTCTTGAGGCAGGGTGGGCTGGTTAGGGAACAATATTGATGTTTTTTCATAAAAGCTTTCAAAATAAAGCGGTGGATATCTTGAAATTAATGTCCTTAACACACTATCTCTACGCAGGGCTTGTTGTATTTGGCTGAATTGTATTTGAGTAAAAACAGTCTTGCCTTCATGATGAAGGCCCTTCACTAATAATTTAATAGTAAGATAAGAGTCCAATCACATATCTTTTTTTATTCCCTTATGACTCCATTATAATCTTTTTTTCTTAAAATTATATAATACCTTTTCTACAAAAACTGAAGGTTTATTGACTTTTTCCTTTCTTTCTTTTTCTTCTTCAGTGATGACTTTATCAATAGCCTCTAACTCTAAAAAGTGATTAATCACCGGGCGCGCCTCTAAATAAATTCTTTTCGATTTTCGCATATGATCCCCCTCACTCTCGTGAACTACAATGATTAAATAGCACATTATGTTCTGAAATACTGGTTTTATTTCAAAAATTCTCATTAAAACCTAAAAATGAAAAAAGATGGTCTTTACTTGATGATTGATGACAGTTCAAATAAACAATCTAAACCAATATGCCCTTCACTGTATCTATGAATATTATGATTTATACTGTATAAAAGAGATTCTATCCTATTGGAATAATAGAGTGCGCTATATTCTTATTCTTGGGGCCAGTGGTTTTATTGGTCGTCACTTAGTTGAACATTTGTTAACCTTTTATCAGGATGACCGTTTAATTCTTGTCACTCGCAATGCCAAAAAACTAAGGCTGCGCTGGAATGATAGAGTCGAGATCATCAGCTTTAATGATATTCAACATTACAATATCGATATCAGCATTAATCTTGCTGGCGCTGGATTATTTGATTGGCCTTGGACGCCTAAACGTATTGAAGAAATCAAAAGCTCTCGCGTCGATTTAACAAAAAATCTCAATGAAATTTTGGCTCAACAAGCAACCCCCCCTGTTTTGAGTATTAACGCAAGTGCGATTGGTTATTATGGTATCCAACCACGATCGCAACCATGTCTGGAAGAAATGCCTGCGGGTTTAGAACCAACAGCTCAACTTTGTGCTGATTGGGAACATATCGCTTACAAAGGACCTGCTCACAGAATAGTTTGCTTACGTCTTGGGGTTGTTTTAGATCTTAATGATGGAGCCCTTGGTAGAATGTTAACGCCATTTCGTTTGGGTTTAGGCGGATCTCTTGCCTCTGGCGATCAATCTTTTGTGTGGGTCAGTATAGATGATGTCATCCAATCTATAAGTTATGCTATTGATCACCAGCTGATGCAGGGATCTTATAATGTTGTCAGTGGCCAACACATAACGAATAAACGATTTACTGAGCTCTTGGCTGAGTATGTACATCGTCCTGCTTGGTTTAACGTGCCTGAATTTGCTTTGAAAATGATCTTTAAAGATGGCTCTCTCCTGCTCACTCACGGCATTCCTGTGAGTAATAGTAAATTGAAAAATTTAGGATTTAAGTTTAAACATGAAGATCTGAAAAGATGGTTTGATGAAAAAAAATAAGTTTTCAATCCCAATGTGATGCGTTGCCATAGTGTCGCCTCAACATTACAACCTAGGACAAAAACAATCTGTCGCTCTACTCATCTATTGGCAATGTGAGCTAAAGATCTCCAGTTAGCCAATCACGTGGATTTTGTTACAGTTCTTTTAGCATCATGTTTTTGTTTGAACAAAACACGTGCGCAATCCTTTTCGTTGACGGGAAGGTCAAGCACGTCCTGCTCTTTGTTTAA
>RFNU01000180.1 GCA_009927065.1 bacterium
CAGCAAAACCAAAGACTAGTAATGAACGCCACCCTCCCATCATCAGGCTTTCATAAGTAATAAACCAGAGAGACGTTTGTTGATGAATATCTTTAAAAGAAAAAAATAAACTATCACCTTCAAGTTTGATATTAAACAAATCGATTAATTCTAAAGAAATAGGGACTGATAATTGAACAACAAACCCAATGAAGCTAACAACTCCAACAGTCGGGATCGCTAAGAATCGTGTATAAAGTGTCGCCAAACTGCAGGCAACCATTAATATTTTATTAAAGTTTAGAAAATCAAAGACTTTTTGAGAAATTTTTCCTGTTTCATCGCGCTGATCTCCCAAAATCATTCCATACAGATTACTGAGAGCTGCTGCGCTGAATATACCAATTGTTATGACTGAAAAGGAGGGGACAACAAGAGCGTGTGCAGCTAGGGCAACTAATTGGAGAACATACACAAAGCTGTGATTAATTTTGCCATCTCTAAAGATCTTTATTTGATTAAGAAAAAGTGAAGGAAGCAACGCTGATAACATCCCTTGAGAAAAAGCGTTAAACAGCGAAAAAAATTGTTGCATCATAAAGCTCCTTTAATAAAGACTGCTATTATCAAGATAAATTATTTATTTTTTTATTTATCTATAAATAATAATGAGTTCATTGAGTACATTATTGATCGTTATTAAATTTAATTCAATTACTTACTATATTGACCAGCTTAACATAAGTTGGCTGTATATAAAGGGGTAATGTCACGATAATCATCAATAATCTCTATTTTTTTTTGATTTATTAATGAAATGATATTAGCAATATCCAAACTATCGTGATGTTCTACAGCTTTGACCATAGGCATATCTAATACAACAGAATTTTCTGGGATTTTATCGAAGGAAACAAGACTGGTATTCATCCAATCATTATCAAGGCACCAATAAGCATGATTATATTTTGCAAAAATTGCATATCCTTGCACATGAGTCTTTTTTGATTGCTCTGCTAACAGTTGATGGGAGGTGCACACATAGGCCGGCATTTTAAATAACGCCATTAATGTTGTAATGAAAGTCATACCAACTCTTAATCCATTAAAACGCCCCGGCCCTAAACAAAGACCCAAAACATTTAATCGCTGAAAAAGATTAGGTTCTATTTGAGCAAGTTCATGAATCCATGAAAAAAACTGTTCCGCATGTGCTGCCTGCCCCTTTAAATGTCGATGATAGCTTTTACCATCTATTCTCAAAAAAATAGAGCACGATGTTAATGACGTATCGACAGCTAAAATATTATTCACGAAATTTCAAAAGGCTGAATATGGGAAATTTCCTCATTATAACAATATGTATGATATTGTAAAAAGATTTTTTTATGAAAAATTGCTGGAAAATGGTCTCTTTTCCATGAAGGGATTTTTTGCTCATGCCAAAATGTCTGCGCTTTTATTTTGCGTTGAGCGCTTAACACCAAAACATCATGTTTACTTAAACGTCTTATTTCAAAATCATCATAATCTAACTCATTGACTTTTTTAATATAATAACGGCCCCATTTTAGAGGAAATTGATCATGCTTAACGACGATAGAAGCCGGGGGCAGCTCTTTTAATTTCTGCTCATATTCAAGGTAAAGAGATTCTCTATCATTCAAAAGGACAAAGCGATCTATGACTAAACGTGAACTTTTATGATCTAGTATTTCTCTAACAAATAAATCTAATGCTACACATGAAGGATGCGGATAATGAAAAGTAGTAAGCCAATAGCTTACTAAAGTAAAAACTCCTTGATGGCTTTTATCAGGATAATCAGACCAATCTAAATGTTGCGCTGATTTCAGATAAGGTTTTAACCAATACAGTAACGCATCATGATTGTATTGGCACATTAAGTGTGTTTTAGCAAGTTGTTTTTTTAAAGAAGGATACCGTTCTTCTAATTGCGGGATGATGGCGTTTCGTAAAAAATTTCGTGTATAATCTGTTTTTTTGTTGCTCGGATCGAGGCACCAAGTTAATTGATGTTGTTGAGCGTAGAGCTCAATATCTCTATGATCACTCTTTAACAACGGTCTTATAACCCAACCATGATTCAACTCTCGAATCATATCAATACCAATAATACCCTGTAGAGGGCTTCCTCTTAAGACTCTCCAGAATAACGTCTCTAACTGATCATCCAGATGATGGGCCATTAATAAAACAGCCGGTTCATGCAGATAATCATAAAAAACTTGATAACGTGCTTGCCGTGCTGCATTCTCAGATGAAGCTGATAAATGCAATTTATGGGATTTAAACGGTATATGATAATGCTCTGCAAGCGATTTGCAGAACGACTCCCATTGTTCAGAAGGTTCTTGAAGCTGATGATTAATATGAATAATCCCCGTTATTTTTCCAGGGTAAGATCTTGCTACCAAGTCCAGAAGAACAACTGAGTCCATGCCACCACTAAGGGCGCAATACCAAGGCAGATCTGAAAATTTCTCTAAACTTTTTAATGATTCAACTAAGTGTGCCATGCGAGCCTTTAGAAAGAATCTTTTGATAACGACGCTCTACCATTTCGTTAATGGGGAATGATCGGAGATAATCCAGTTGTTTGAGCAACGCTGATTTTAACAGTTGTGCTGCTTGAGCATAATCGCGATGTGCGCCCCCCAAAGGCTCTGCTACTATCTCATCTATAATGCCATGCTGTAACAAAATCTCCGCAGTAATACCCATAAACTGGGCAGCTTCTGCCGCTTTCGCTGCTGATTTGAATAAAATTGTGGCACAACCTTCAGGTGATATTGTTGCAAAGTATGAATATTGCATCATCAACAAAGAATCATTAACACCAATACCTAAAGCACCTCCAGAACAACCCTCTCCAATAATAACACTGATTACAGGGACTTTAAGAGAAGAAAAGAGTTTCAAGTTCTGAGCGATTGCTTCACTTTGACCCCGAGATTCAGCTCCAATGCCAGGATAAGCTCCAGGAGTATCGATCAACGTAATAATAGGTAATTTAAATTTTTCAGCAAGCAGTGCAAGTCGTTTTGCTTTACGATAGCCTTCAGGGTGCATCATACCAAAATTACGTTTAATCTTTTCATTGGTATCTCTCCCTTTTTCTTGCGCCAAAATTAACACGGATAATCCATCTAACGATCCCATTCCTGCTATTAAAGCAGAATCATCTCCATAGACTCTATCACCATGAATTTCATCAAAATCAGTAAAGAGTTCTTTAATGTAGTCACTAGAATGGGGTCGCAATGGATGTCTAGCCAACTGCACAATTTGCCAGCAATTCAATTTATGAAAAATTGATTGTGTCAATTGATTGGCTTTGCGTTCTAAACGATCCACTTCAGTATTGATATCGATTGAATGATTAGAGCTTAATCTTTTCAGTTCAATGATTTTCCCTAACAGATCGGCAATCGGTTGTTCAAAATCTAGAAATTGCACAAAATCTCCCTTAGTGCTTTTTGTATTGCAATGAGCTTAAAAATGCTTTTCAACGTCAATATTATCTGACATCACTTCCGGCTCTTCAGGAGGGAATAAATGCTCCCTTTTAACACCTAAACGCAAAGCAATGGGTCCTGCAACAATAATTGATGAAAAAGTTCCAACAACAATACCTATAGCCAATGCCAACGAAAATCCCCGTAACACTTCCGTACCAAAAATAAGTAAGGCCAACACGACCATAAAGGTCAACATAGAGGTAATGATTGTTCTGCCTAGGGTTTGTTCAATCGAATCAAAAAATAATGTTTCACTGTCTGCATTTTCAGAGCGTTGAAAGTTTTCACGAACTCTATCAAAAACAACAATCGTATCATTAATAGAATAGCCGATTACCGCAAGCAGTCCAGCTAAAGTAGGGGCATCAAAAGTCCATCTAAAGTAAGCAAAAGCCCCTAAAATAATAATCGGGTCGAAAAGCAATGCTAATATTGCACTGATAGCTAAACGGATTTCAAAACGTATTGCAATATAACAAGTAATAGACAGAAAAGCGACAAACAACGCTGTTATTGCCTGATCTAACATTCCTTCTGAAAATTCAGATCCGACAATATCGATACGCGTTATTTCAGCTTGAATACCATGTTCAGTCAATACTTGTATAAATTGCTCTTTGACGACAGTTTCATCAAGATCTTCGTGTTTATGAAACTTAATTAAGAAATCAGTGCTTGAACCAAAACTGGTAATTGTTCCTTGAGTCTGATTTAAAGCAGTATTCATTTGCTCAACAGATGCAGGTTCTTTTGTAGACAACTCAACTTCTACACCACCTGTAAATTCCAAGCCTAAATTCAATCCATAATGCCAGACTAATCCCAATGAACCAAAGCAGCACAATATTGATATCAATAAAATACGTTGTTGGTATTCTCTTATAAACTTAACCATGAATTTTACCCTTGCTTAGCTTGGATTGAAAAAAATGTAATTTTAGGAAACAACTCTTTACGCCACCATAAATGAATAAAAACTTTTGTTCCAACTAACGCCGTAATCATTGATGTCACCAGACCAATACACAGTGTTACTGCAAAGCCTTTAATAGCTCCAGAGCCGAGAAAGAAAAGAACGAATCCTATAATCATCGTCGTGAAATTTGAGTCCATAATCGTATCAGCTGCTTTAGTAAAACCTCGGTCCAACGCTGTCCACGGTGGGCAGCCAGCTGCGAGCTCTTCTTTAATTCTCTCAAAAATCAGCACATTCGCATCTACAGCCATCCCTATAGTTAAAACAATTCCAGCAATACCTGGCAATGTTAATGTCGCTTGAATAAGAGCTAAGGACATCACTAAAAGGCTTAAATTCGATAATAAAGTTAAATTAGCAATCACTCCTAAGGCTCTGTAATAAAAAATCATAAAAGAGAAAACTAAACTTATACCTAATAATAAAGAATACATTCCCATTTTAATATTATCAGCACCTAATGATGGCCCAATAGTTTTTTCTTCAACAATAGAAACATTAGCGGGTAAAGATCCTGCACGCAACATTAAAGCTAATTGAAAAGATTGCTCGCGATTTAACCCTGTGATTTGGAAACGTTCGCCCAGGGCACTATTAATAGTCGCGATGTTAATAATATATTCTTGTGTTTGAGGCACAGTCTCAAAAGCACCCGTTTGGGGATTCCATTTCTCAGCTGTATATGTTTCTTTATAAACAACAGCCATTGGTTTGCCAACATTATCAGCGGTAAGAGCTCTAAAATCTTTAGCTTTTTGCGTCGTAATTCTTAAATCAACAGAAGCGTTACCTTCAGGAGTCATACCTGCTTGAGCAAAAACAATAGCGTCTCCTGAAAGAACAGCTCTCTTTAATAAAGGAACCATTTGATTATTCTTGTCTTTTTTAAGAATTGAGCCAAAAGGAACTGCGGCACCTGGTTTCCATGCTCCTTGATAAGCTAAGTAAAAATCTATCGTGGCTGTTTTTCCAATTAGTTCTTTCGCTTGTTTTACATCTTGGATTCCTGGTAAATCAATCACGATTTGATTAAGACCTTGAGTATAAATCGACGCTTCTGCCACTCCGAGCTCATTAATACGATTGCGCATTGAGGTTATTGTTGTTTCTAAAATTCTTAAACGTTCTTTTGAGAGATAATGAGGATGAATGTTCATTTGCAAACCAATAACATCAAAGCGATAAGTGGTTTGATACTCAGGAAAAGCGTTGTTTAATTTATCAAGAGCCTGATCGGCTATCTCTCGCGAAGGAAATTCCATATTAATCACATGATCAATTAGGGAAAATTTAGAGGAAGGATATTCTTTTTTTACATAAAGACGAATGTTATCTTCCCACGCACTCATTTGTTTTTCAATGACTGTCTGCTGATCAACAGAAAGAATAAAATGAACACCTCCTCGCAGATCTAGACCTAATCGCATAGGTTTTAATCCAATCCGTTGAAAAAAAGCTGGTGTGCTAGGTTTGAGATTTAAATTAATCTGGGCATGAGTATTAAGTTTTTTAATCTCTTGAAAAAAATCCAGTTGATCAGAGATGTTTTTAAAAGCGATTTCTAAGTCGCCATTTTTCTCCATAGTCATATTAAAATCATAACGATCTTGATAATGATTGATCACTGAAGGGTTCATTCCTTGAATTTGAATAACAGGAACTTCACTAAAAAAATTAGGAATAATAAAGAATATCCCCAATAGAACAAAAAATAAAAAAATGGAAATTTTTGTTTTTGAAAGCGTTTGAATTTTTTCCATAAAAGCTCCTAATCCTTGCTTTAACTCCGAGTATCAGCTTATTTTATCTGATTCATTTGCCGTTGAGGGTTAAGATGATTAGGGTGGGGATGCCCGATCGATGCCCATTATTGATTAACGCTCAGGCATGCATGAAGCAGGGTAGAACAGATAGTTGTAATATTATCCCTTCATTCTCACAAAGAGCCTCAGGTATGTCAAGTCATGGAATAAAATCAGGCTATTCGTTTCTTATGCATAAAAACGATTATCCCTTCTTTTTTTTGTTATTTTTTTTACACGCATCATCAAGACATTGCGCCCTTTTGTTAGAGAAACTAAGAATAGTATCCGTATTTGTTGACTGTAAGTTGTTATCTGGATCTATAGATTCAGTCTCTAAAAGGCGAGGTTGCTCAACGACAACCTGTTGTGTTGCTATAACTCCTGAATTCAAGAATGTCTCTCCTCCGATTGTTAAGCGAATTTCCTCGACAAGATTATTGTCCGAATCAATAACAACATCTTGTTGCATATAATGTTGCAAAAAACTGTCTAGTAACTTCAAGTAACTTTTGTGTTGACCAGGACGCACTTCAGATCTTGAAAAATCAAGATTATTGATAAGAAACACAGGCAAATTCAGACTGATTTTCCCTGTTTCGGTAGAAGGAGCATTTTGCCATATGTTTTGATTGCCAGGATAGACTTGCTGGAAAATATCTATGGTTAAAAGTTTGCCATAAAATGGGAGATGTTGATCGGAAGAGATATATTGATATTGATAACACACGGCAATAAAGGCTCGACCTAAAAGATCATATCCTCTGATAATTGGGCTTTTTACTCGCTCAAAATCTTCAGGCCGGATGCATTGAATAAGAGGAATGTATTCATTATTATTATCATTATCTTCTTCCAGAATATACTTAGATTTTATTCTTTCTGCATTTAAATACAAAAAAGGAATGTCTATTAAGACATCAGCAAACTTTAATTGTGTGATCATATGATGAGGGTAGCCTACTAAAGGATTAGTAGTAGGGAAATTTGACATCGCAGGATATAACGGGGATGTCAGTTTTTGATGAATTTCTAATTTTTTCATGACATTAGCGATGATCCTCAGGCTTTCAAGGGAATACCCAAAGGAGAGTAATGAGTGAGCGGCTTCATTACGAGAATGAATAAAGTCTGTAAAAAAAACCGGTAGTTTGCAGCTAAAAAGCAACTGATTTTGTTCTTTATCAGTTAAATACTCTGCTACTTTCTCAACTAAAAGATGTTGGCATTTTTCAAAAACAGACTTGAATTTACTCATGATTTTTCTTTTTCACTCTTTTTAATGTATGAATCACTCTTTTTAATGTATGAAAATATTAAATAATTCAACAAAAATAAAAATATATTTTAATAGGATATTATTTATGGGTCAATAAAAATAAGTTCTTATTTTTAACCTTAATGATTGCGTCTAAAATAATTCTTATTTAAATCAGGCATCAAGACCTCATTGCGCAACCTGAATATTGCATATACATTAATTAATAAAAGGGAAACCCCTATTATTGACATCATCAGTAAGGCATATTTTTGATTGGTATGAGCAAAAAATAAATAGGCAAAAACAGCGTAAACATAATAATACTTAATGCCTAGACGTGGGTGTAAATAAGAAGCACACTTTCTACCCACAGAGAAAAAGGCTAATAAATTAGAAAATCCTAACAATGTTATGAAAAAAGGTATAAAGTAATCCATGCCATTAAAGTAAAGACTTAATGCCTTTTGTAATAAATGTGAAGCGGGTATTTCTTGATGCCATACATTTGTTGAAATGAGAACAAATGTTGTTAACGTTGATACAACAAAAGCATCAACAAAAACCCCGAAAAATTCGAAGATCGCTTGATTTTCAGGGTATTGCTGAGATGTTTCAGACTGAACAACTGATGCATAACCTGAACCAACATCACTACTATAACAAGCTCGGGCCATACCTTGCCCCATAGCCATAAACATTGTGCTTCCCGCAAAACCACCTAAGGCAGCATGACCATTAAAGGCGGAGGTAATGATAATAGTTAGAACATCTATGATAGAAACAGGACTATGATATAAGACCCACAATGACATCCCCATGAATAATGTTAAAAAAAGTGGAATAATCGCGCTACAAATTTGTCCAACTTTATCGACTCCACCCCGAGATACCAATAAAACAGAGGCCAAAAGCACATAGGAAATAATGAGGCTATTGAGGTTCCATGTTAATGCAATACTATCTGAAACAACTTTAAACATATAGACTTCGGTGCCATACATGGCTAATAAAATCGAAAAAATCTTAGGCATCATCCTAGACTTGTACACTTTATTCATATAAAACATTGGACCGCCATCATAACTACCGTGCAGATTGGCGATACGATATTTAATACCAAGATAAACCTCAGAGTATTTCACTACCATACCGCAGAACGCTGCAACCCAAAGCCAGAATACAGCACCCGGGCCACCGATTTGAACCGCCGTTCCAATAGCAACAATATTACCAATCCCAATACAGCCTCCTAACGATCCGAATAGGGCTCTTAAGGGCGTGATCCCTCTTCCAACTTGTTGATCTTGTTCTTTAAAAGCCTCTTTAAAGACGGTGACAAGATGCGATGCTTTTGTAAACTGAGGAATCCGATGTAATATCGTTAAGTAAAAGGCTAAAATCACAATAGCGGGAAGAGCTAAATAACTCCATAGCACACTATCAAGCATTTCAATATAAATGACTATTTCTTCAAGTGTAGCCATGCTGTATTCCTCTGGAATGTATAGTTATTTGCATCTCGCCATTTTGTCGCATTGACCGCCCTCTTAATAACATTAAGATTGAATTTATTTAAGTGAGGCGATCATACCATAAATTTAATATTTTTCATCATAATATCACAAGGAACCAACCTTATTTACGGCCAAATCAATGATTTCCCGATTCTCTAAGAAACTTCGAAGCGACCAAGGATTCCAAAGAGACCGCGCATGATGCATTTTTGAACAATCAAACAAACAAAATTAATCGCTCTATATGAGTGACATCACTCCTTCTAGTGAACTACCCATCCCCTAAAGAAGAGGGGCTTCCGATTAAGCAACAGCAATGATTCGCTGGTGTTTAATCTTCTTTTTTGACGCTTCATCGAGCA